>CAYRTD010000179.1:0-7229 GCA_964426915.1 uncultured Bacteroidaceae bacterium
ATGAACCGGAACTCGGAGAACCGGTGTATGCAATACCGGCATTTGCCGATGGCAGGATCTACCTGAGAACAAACACCGCACTTTATTGTATTGAAGAGGAGTAAACATGACTGAGTTAATACGTGAAACGGATATTATTGTAGAAAACCTGGGAAAGGAAAAGAAATCTGTGATTCCCATTCTTCAGGCTATCCAGAAGAAATATAATTACCTTCCGGAAGAAACTCTAAGGAGGGTGTGTGAAGTATCTGAGATTACACCTGCAATGATAGTGAGCGTTGCCAGTTTTTATTCACAGTTCCGGTTTAAGCCTGCAGGAAAACACATGATAAAAGTGTGTGTAGGTACAGCCTGTCATGTGAAGGGAGCCGGCCAGGTATACGATTCCATGAAAAGGGAGCTGAAACTGGATAAGGATCAGGATACTACCTCCTCCGGAGATTATACAATAGAAAAAGTGAATTGCCTTGGATGCTGCACCCTTGCACCTGTGGTTCAAATTGATGATGTAACCTACGGACACGTCACAACAAACAACACTGCCGATGTACTGAGAGACTTTGCAAGCAAGGGTAAACAGGATGCCGGCAAAAAGTCGAAAGATGGTTTTGTAAAAGAATTACAGGGTGAAATACGTATAGGATTGGGATCCTGCTGTGTGGCAAGTGGCAGCGATGAGATCAGGAATGCAGTTAAAAATACAATTGAAAGAAACAAGCTCAACGTCAAACTCAAACATGTTGGATGTGTGGGAATGTGTCACCAGGTACCCCTTGTTGAAGTTGTTCCTTATAAAGACAAAGAAACATCGCTCTACTCAAAGGTCAATGCCGTAGATGTTGAGCAGATCATACAAAATCACTTTCAGCCACAGGGTTTATTTAAGCGGATCAGCAACCGGCTGGTGAATGGAATTTCCAATATTGTGGATGATGGCCGGTGGTCGGGACCCGAACGCTATTCTCTTGACATCAGGGAAAAACATGTATCATCTTTCCTCGGCCGACAGGTTCCCGTAGCGACTGAATTTCGCGGGATCATCAATCCTGTGGACATGGAAGAATATATCTCAAGAGATGGTTTTACTGCTCTTGATAAATGCCTCAGGGACATGACCCCTGAAGATCTTATAAGGGAAGTTACCGAAAGCGGCATCCGGGGCCGGGGCGGGGCCGGCTTCCCCACAGGAAAGAAATGGCAAATGGTAGCAGAACAAAAAAGCGATAAAAAATATATAATCTGTAATGGAGATGAGGGCGACCCGGGGGCCTTTATGGACCGTATGCTCCTCGAATCCTATCCTTACCGAATAATTGAAGGAGTAATACTGGGTGCATATGCAACAGGTGCAGATGAGGGACTGTTTTATATACGCGCAGAATATCCCCTCGCTGTTACAAGGATGAATGAGGCAATAAAAAAATGCTACGAAGAAGCTTATCTTGGGAAAAATATCAGGGGAAGTGATTTCAGTTTTGATCTTTCCATTTACCAGGGTGCCGGAGCTTTCGTATGCGGTGAAGAAACTGCCCTCCTTGCCTCAATTGAAGGAGACAGGGGATTTCCAAAAATCCGCCCCCCCTTTCCCGCTGTAAAAGGACTTTTCGGAAAGCCCACACTTGTGAATAATACCGAAACCTTTGCCCAGATTGCTTACATACTCCGTCATGGAGCAGGTTCATTCAACAGGATGGGAACTGAAGCTTCTAAAGGGACCAAGGTTTTTGCTCTTGCCGGTAAAGTGGCCCGGGGAGGCCTGATCGAAGTCCCCATGGGCATGACAATCAGGGAAGTAGTTGAAGAAGTGGGTGGTGGTGTTGCCGGAGGAAGAAAATTTAAAGCTGTCCAGGTAGGCGGTCCTTCCGGAGGTTGCGTGCCCCACTGGCTGGCCGATACCAAAATTGATTTTGAATCACTAAGTGAAGTCGGAGCAATGATGGGATCAGGGGGGCTGGTTGTTCTGGATGATACCGATTGCATGGTGGATATCGCAAAATATTTTCTTTCATTCACTCAGAATGAATCCTGCGGGAAATGCACATTCTGCCGCATCGGAACCAAAAGAATGCTTGAGATCCTGGAAAAGATCACAGAAGGTAAGGCTGTTATGAAAGATCTGGATGAACTTGAAAAACTTGCCGGCTGGACAAAAAAAGGCAGCCTTTGCGGCCTGGGAAAAACTGCCCCCAATCCTGTTCTCTCAACATTAAAGTTTTTCCGGGAGGAATATGAAGCCCATATTGAAGGAAATTGTCCAACAGGAAAATGTAAAGATATCGTTCAGTATCACATTACCGATGATTGTATAGGATGTACCAAATGCGCACAGGATTGTCCGGTGGATGCCATAGCTTTCATGCCACATGAAGTGCACGAAATTGACCAGGAATTATGTATAAAATGTGACGGTTGCAGGCAAATATGTCCGGTGGATGCGGTGATCACTAAATAGTGTTTGATAATAAAAGTGGGTGACTGTCAGGCATAACGCAGATGTCGGAAATTATGGACAGACAGATAATAGAGAATATGATTAGGCTTAAAATAGATAATAAAGAAATTGAAGTAAAAGAAGGCACACCTGTCATAACATCTGCCAGGGATCAGGGAATTGATGTTCCGTCCATGTGCTACCTGGAAGGAAAAGAGCATATCACTTCCTGCATGATCTGCATGGTTAAAGACAGAAATACCGGCCGTCTTTTTCCCTCCTGTTCCATTGAAAGTCAGGCTGGAATGGATATTATCACCATGGATGAAGAAATTCATGAAGCCCGCAAAACAGCTCTGGAATTGTTGTTAAGCGAGCATGTTGGCGATTGCGAAGCTCCCTGTCAGATAACCTGTCCGGCTCATATGGATATTCCCTTTATGAATCGTTTGCTTGCTGAAGGTAAATTTCATGAGGCTTTAAAAGTTATAAAACGAGACATCGCTTTGCCTGCAGTGTTTGGTAGAATCTGTCCTGCCCCTTGTGAAGGAGCCTGCCGGAGAAAATCGGTGGATGAGGCTGTTTCCATATGCCTTTTAAAACGATATCCGGGAGATCTTGATCTTGAATCGAAAGAATCCTGGTTACCTCCAATGGAGAAGAAAAAAGGAAAAAAAGTGGCAATTATCGGAGCAGGTCCTGCCGGATTATCTGTTGCTTATTACCTTCAAATAAGGGGGTATGACTCCATCATTTTTGATCGCAATGATCTGCCGGGAGGCAGCCTTCACCGGGAAGTAAAAGATGAAAAACTTCCTGTTGATATATTATTGGGTGAGATTGAAGTACTTAAGAAAATGGGAGTTAAATTTAATATGAACACTCCTGTTAACAAAACATCATACGAAAGCCTGAAAAAAAACAACGATGCTGTGGTAATTGCCACCGGTGGTAAAAAAGGTATGGAAGACTGGGGGTTGGAAATGACAGAAAAAGGCTTCAAAGCGGATAATAAAACCTGCCAGGTGACTAAGTCATCTGTTTTTGTAATTGGCAGCGCATTGAAGCCCTCAAGAATGGCAATCAGAACTCTTGGACAGGGAAAAGAAGCTGCATTCAGTATAAGCCAATTCCTTCAGGGTGAAGAGGTTCGGGGTGAACCTTTCCTCTTTAATTCCCGCTTTGGTAAACTACAGGAAAGTGAAGTCATTGAATACCTTAAAGAATCAATAAAAGGAAACCGGATTGAACCAAAGGACCAAAAATCAGGTTTAACATCAGAAGAAGTAAAAAAAGAAGCTGCCAGATGTTTACATTGTGATTGCAGGGATCTTGAAAATTGCAGGCTCAGAATATATTCCGACAAGTATACGGCTAACCAGCGGCGCTTTAAGTCGGATAGCAGAAAGCAGATGGTCAAACATTTTCAGCATGAAACTGTCGTCTATGAGCCATCAAAATGTATACGGTGTGGCATTTGTGTAAAGATTTGCAGTGACTATAAAGAAGAATTTGGGATGAGCTTTATAGGACGTGGATTTGAAATTGAAGTTGGAATTCCCTTTAATGAGAGTGTTAAAAAAGGACTTGAAAAAGTAGCAGAAGAAACAGCCCTGGCATGTCCTACAGGAGCCCTGGCCAAAAAAAAATAGTGTTCGCCGGAAATGTCAGCAGCAGTCTGGTCAATTTTAAAAAGTTACTTCAACACAACTCAGTATTACATTTAAAAAAAAGATGATCAAAACATTCAAAAAAATAAAATTCTCTTTTTTTCCATACCTGTTTTTCGTGTGGATAATATCAATCAATCCCTTTTTCCAACTTTCGGCACAACTCCCTCAGTGCTGGGGAAATTTCAGGGGAGATGCTCAGTTAACAGGTGTAAGCAATGATAAGCTCCCCTCAAATCCTGAATTACTCTGGAATTTCAAAACCTCAGATGCAATAAAAACAGCTCCTGTGGTATGCAATAATACCATTGTGGTAGGTTCGGTTGACGGAAATGTTTACGGGCTTTCACTTGATGGAAAATTAAAATGGAAGCTGAATACAGAAAACAGTGTGGAAGCCCCTGCATTGATCATCGATAATATCGCCTACATTGGCAATCTCCAGGGGACACTTTTCGCCATTGAACTGAACACCGGAAGAATAAAATGGAAGTACCACACCGATAATATGATCATGGGCGCACCCAACTATTACGAGAATGGGAATAAAAAGATAATTATTGCAGGAAGCTATGATTATTACCTTCACGGAGTGGATGCCCTTACCGGTGAAGGATTGTGGAAATACGAGGCCAACAACTACATTAATGGAGCTCCGGCAGTTTACAATGGAAAGGCAGTATTTGGAGGATGCGATGGCCTGTTGCATCTGGTAAATATTGAGAATGGAGAGCTTATCAGCAGGTTTGAAATTGCCACCTATGTTGCAAGTTCCGCAGCAATTAAAGATAATACGGCTTTTGTGGGAGATTACGATGGCGGTTTTTCGGCCCTCGACCTTGAAAAAAAGACAGCCAGATGGGTATTCAACAGCGAGGACTCTAACCTTCCTTTTATCGGATCACCAGCTGTTAAAGGGAATAAGGTTTTTATCGGCAACAGGGACCGGAATGTCTATTGTCTGGACAAAGCTTCCGGCAAATTGCTCTGGAAAACCAATACCGGCGGAGGTGTGGATGCATCGCCTGTGGCTACTGCTTCCGGAGTGCTGGTTGCCAACATGAGAGGTGATCTTATGATCTTAAATGAGACGAACGGAAACATAGAATGGACATACGAGCTGGGAAGTGCAATCGCTGGAAACCCGGCAGTCACAAAAGATTATATTATTGTTGGTGCCGGAGACGGAAGAGTGTATTTCTTTGGAAAAAATTAAATTAAATTATATTAAGTATGAAAGTCCTGCACATCATACCGGGATCAGGAGGAAGTTTTTATTGCGGCAATTGTTTGCGCGACAGTAAATATGTGGATGCCCTGAGGGAATCAAATCATTCGGTTGTTAAACTACCCATGTATCTGCCTCTTTTTGCTGATGAACATGATCTGTCGGGTGAAATCCCGGTATTTTACGGAGCTATCTCCATTTACCTGAAACAGCTTTTTCCACTTTTCCGGAGAGCTCCTGAATGGGTGGATAATCTGTTAAATTCCGGTCCAATGCTGAGAATCGCGGCAAAATATGCAGGATCAACCCGGGCAAAGGGGCTGGAGGAAATGACAATATCCATGCTCATGGGTGAGGAAGGACAGCAGAAGGAAGAGCTGGACCGCATGGTGAACTGGATTGCTGAAAATTGCGAGCCCGATGTGATCCATCTGTCGAATGCGCTTCTGTTGGGACTTGCCCATAAGCTTAATGAAAAGTTAAATGTTCCGGTAATATGTTCCCTTCAGGATGAAGACGTATGGGCAGATGTAATGAGTGAACGTTCGCGGAAAAAAGTCTGGGAACTGATGTCGGGAAAATCGGAACATGTAGCAGCTTTTATTTCAGTGAGTGATTATTACTCGAATGAAATGAAAAAGCATATTTACCTGGAAGACGGAAAGTTGCATAGCATACACATTGGAGTTTACCCTGAAGATTATGAATACATCCCCCCTTCAGAAAAGCCCCGGAGCATTGGTTATGTTTCAAGAATGTGCGAAGAAAACGGGCTCGACATACTTGTGGATGCCTTCATTGAATTAAAAAAGGAAGAAAAATACCATGATGTTAAATTAATCCTGACCGGCGGCTATACCGGAGATGACAAAGACTACCTGAAAAAAATACGGGAAGCCATAAAAAAGAATGGTTTGAATGATTCAGTTGAATTTCATGAAGATTTTGAGGAAGAAGGACTCCGGGAATACTTCAAAAAAGTTTCTATAATCTCTGTTCCTGTAAAAAAAGGTGAAGCCTTCGGCATTTATTTACTGGAAGCCATGGCATCCGGCATCCCGGTAGTTCAGCCTGCCCTGGGTGCTTTCCCCGAGATTGTCGGATTAGCCGGAGGGGGAAAGACCTATGAACCCAATACTCCACAGCAGCTGGCAGAAGAATTGAAAAGTCTTCTGGATGATCCCGTAGAATTAGAAAGGCTCAGCCTCCAGGGAAGAAAAGGAATTGAAGAACACTACCATGTAAGTACACAGGTAGATAAGATCATCAAAGTATATGAGGGGGCAATTTCGGAGAACAGAGAGGTTTTGAGGAAAGAGACTGTGAGCATCTCGAAATAAATGATGTTACTTGAATTCAAAACTATGACCTTTGAGTTCAATTTGGGCTAGAAGAAGTCCGTTAATGATAATTACTCGTGTAAATGAGCATTTTTCCGGCAGATATCGGACATTATGGACAGACACTACAATAGTTTCCCCACCAGCGGCCGAAGCCTTGCGCTGAAGCTATAGCGTAGGCACATGTCGAAGGACTCAGCAGAGCGAGGAAAGGCCAGCTTATGACAGCCCAGGTCAGCGACTCCGCAGAGCAGCTTCAGCGCTCACGGAAGTGAAAATGAATATAGGCCAAAGGCCAAATATTCATTGAACGGTGCCCTGGACATGCGCCATAGGTTGGGCCAAATTTCTCCTATTGTCTGATTATTTTGACATATACCAACGTTCAACCGACTTATCCGTCGCGGAAAGTGTGGTTATACTAAACACGAATTCAGATTTTGAAAATGATTCTATAACATATTCAGTAACAGTTTGTCCGGCTGTCAGTATCAACTTCGTATCCGTATTTTCATATGTAAAATCACTTCCATTAAAATTGCCGCCGATATCAGTTCCTG
>CAYRTD010000180.1:0-7211 GCA_964426915.1 uncultured Bacteroidaceae bacterium
GTTTAAGTTGGTACGTTTCCCTCGCTTCGTTCGCTCAAGTCCCTCCATTCGCTCAAGTCAAATCCCTCTTCCCAATCCCCAATCCCATTCCCCTATTAGAACCACAAAATGTAGCGTAGTGCATTTTCGATCTGAGATCCAACTGCAAAACTGCACAACTTTTCTAAAATGCTATCGCCCTTGTCACCCTGGGTTTCTTCCGGAACGGCCTCTTCTCACCCGCCGCAACCGGATAAACATTCAAATGAGTTTTTTTCGCATGCTTATAAAGCTCCTCATATGGTTGATAAAGGATATCATTAAACCCTATATTGTAATTCTCTCCATCAAACCTCCCCATAATGGGCTGATCTATCCACTGAAAGTAATGGATACCGATCATTTCTGGTCTTTGGAATCCCTGTTCAAGAAAATATTGGTAGGCAATTCCACGCTGCTTCTGGTTTTTTACAGCTCTTAAGCCGGTAGAGGGGAGTCCGCGGTCGGTGGCACCGAAATGAAATTCGCCGATCAAAACGGGTTTACCGGATCTTTCATATATTTCTTTTGTTTCCGGCGGACCCGGTGAATGATAACCATTGATGGAAAATACATCAAAAGATTCAGCAGCCACATAGAGTAGCTCACTGCTTATGTAAGCGTACCGCATCCCAAGGTTTAGGTGGTTGGGAGCTATCTTGCGGGTTTCTTCGCTTATAACACCCACATATTTTCTGACCATATATTTGCTGAATTCCCAGAGGTCTGAACGGCAGCTATCAGAGGGATAGTCTTTTAAAGTGAGATTCAGGATGTCGATAAAACTATCGAACTCCATGTTCCAGTGCGATGAAAGTGAATCAGCTTTGCCATACTTTTCCTGCAACCAGAGTGCAAGAACTGCTTTGGTGTATGAAAACCGGTTGATAGCGAGCATTTCAAAGGCAATGTTCTTTTCACCGAAAGCCCATTGTGGTTCATTTCTTAGGAAATAGCCAATCATGTATGGATCTTTCTTGTATTTTTCGAGTTGAGAAGCAAAAGTAACGGCTCTTTTTCGGTATTCGGGCGAGAAAACGTCCGGAAAATCGCGAAAGAGACTTAGATCTGTCTGAGGAAAATTGTTTAGAGGCAAGACATAGGGAAGATTTGCTTCGACCATGAATTTTTTATCAGACCAATTTCCTATGGTATTGAAATGGGCATTTATTAGTTTATATTTTGTGATCTTTTGCCATTTATCCACCCAGTTCTCACCGAAAGCCCGAATCATATTCACTCTGAAAAAGTCTACCATCTCGAGATCTCTTGTTAAACCGTAAGCGGTTTTCATGATCCCGTTGTTTTCAGGCAAACTTGAGTAAAGTTCTCTGTTGCCCTTAAGAACAGCAGGCACACCATTCCCGATAACATCCATGCCAAAGCTCAGAAAGGCATATCCGCCAGGATCCACAAACCACCAGCGGTTTCCGTCAAAATGCGTGTGAAAGAAGCCGGTGGAGTCGAAGCGTAGTTTTTTCCAGCCGCCAAATTCTGAAAACTCATCCGAAAAGCTTGCTTCTTCTTCCACCATTTTTCCCAGGTTGTCGAAATGCTCATTCCACTCTTCCTGTGAATGTATTTTACTCTTCCAGTCTTTTGCCACCCACTGTCCGAAACTGTCCACAACTTCAGTCTTTGGTAGTGAACCAAAATCCGGAAGCTCGTCAATAATAAATCCTTTATAAATACGAATTCCTTGTTCTTTGCCCGAGGCTGCATATATTTTTATTTTGCCCAGATCTTCAAAATCGATGCGGTTCCCAAATACCACACCTTTCATCTGACGGGGATAGCGGGGAATAAATATTTGCTGTCCGTCGAGATAGCTGAAAGGAAAAACCATATATGTTCGCAGATGCGGCAGTAAACCAATTTTAGAACTAAGGGCAGGGTGATCTGCAATCCCGTCTTCCGAATTATCCTTTTTAAAAAACTTCAGATGAATGATTCCACTTACCTCTTCGTTCTGCTGGCATTCTATCACAAGAAATTTATCCTTCGATATTTTATTAATGATCTCCGGAGTTCTTATTTCAATTATATTATCCGATGAACTTACACCCAGTATCAGGTTTTCCTTAATTGCAAGATCGATTTTTTCTGAAGATTCGGATACCTGTGCATTGAGTGGGCAGGGAATAATTAAAGTAGTAAATAATAGCGCTAAACTGATTTTTATAAGATGGCAATTCATGCAGATAACTAAGTTTTTGAAATTGCAATATAATGATTAATTAATTACTAAAAAGAAACCTTTTAGCATTCTCCACAGCGATTCTTTTCATAATCTCATCTCCCATCAATGTGTTGAAATTGACCTTTATGCTGCGAAAGTGTCCTTCCTTAACGATCATATAATAATCGGAGCCATACAAAACCCTGGAAGCAAGAAGTGAATTGTCTTCAATGAGCCTCTTAAGATGACCTGATAACTGCCGGTCGTAAAGCGTATATGAAAAATCAGAATAGACATGAGGAAAGCGCTGCATTAGATCAATGATCCTTGACACCCAACTGTCGCCTTCACCCCGGATAAACTTCTTCCATTCTTCATCCCCACCGAAATGAGCCAGGTTGAGTTTCAGGCCGGGAAACCGGTCCAGTACCGGCCGCCAGTTTCTCGGATGGTTAAAGAAAAGAGCATAATCTTTTCTCCTGGGGAAGCGTTTACTTATTTCAGTATCCACAAATCCTTTTCCCGGTTCAAAATGCCAGCCTTTGATGTTATGGATTTTTTTGGATGAATTGTGGACGGTGGCTCCTGAACAATGTGCAGTAACAGGAATGTTCTTTTCTTCGCAGATCTTGTAGATATCCATCAGACCAGGATGGGAGGGAAGATAACCGAGGGAGGGATAGATCTTGATGCCATTGAATCTGTACTCTTTGTCCTGATCGAAAACCTTCATAAAATTTTCCTTCATATCAGGATTGTTGGGATCGGTTGCAAGAAAGGGGAGAACCTGGTGAGGGAATTCATCACGTATCTTCTTCATTTTCTCAATTTGTTCCTGGTAATCATCATGCATATCGCCTTTTATTCCGGAGCTCATATCCATCATCAGGGGGCAAAAAATCAATTTTTTTCCAGGGTAATACCCGCTCAGCTTTATTGTGGTTTCTTTTGAGGACTTCGAACGGAAGAACTCGATAAAATATGCCAGATTGCTCAATGGGTCGGTATCTTTTCTGCCAAAAATTTTGTGCAGCAAGTGTTCAATTTTTTTTAGGAAACGAACATTAAAAGGGATCCTGATACCAATAAATTTATCCGGTACATCCCGGTAGTTAAAAATATGAGTATGTACATCGAAAAAGACATCAGGATCATCGAGGATGGCTTTGATCTCATTTGAGACGCGGTCGAGTGGGGAGTTGCTGATGAAGGTCATAGCTGTTTGGATTTGAGGGGTTGAGGTTATGGAAGTAAGTTACGAAAAATATGGAAATTCAACATTTTTGTAGTTTTGCAGTTGTGCAGTTTTGCGGTTGTGCAGTTGAGAGACACTTCCTAATAAAATCCATTTACATTTCCCTTCGTGGTTCTCCTTGACTACTCCGTGTTCTCTGAAAAATCTTTTTCATGTGTTCTCTCCGAGCGCAGCGACCCATCAAATTCACTCAAATTTAATATGAGAATTTCATTCATTTAAAATACTTTTACCTTACATTTTCCCTCTCAAAACTTTTCTAAAAATGATAACGGTAAAAAACCTCTCTGCATCTTACAAGCGCTCAGATAAAGAGATCTTGAAAAACATCAGTTTCAATATTGAAAAGGGCGAAATATTCGGATTCCTCGGTCCCAGCGGTGCAGGAAAAAGCACTACCCAGCGTGTAATTACAAGGATACTATCAGATTATTCGGGAGAGGTATCTGTTCTTGGTAAGGACATAAGCGAATGGAGCATCGACTTCTACAATCACATAGGTGTAGGTTTTGAATTACCCAATCATTACATGAAACTGACTGCACTGGAAAATCTCAATTACTTTCTGCAGTTCTATTCCAAAAGACTTGCAAAACCTGAAGAACTTCTGGAATGGGTTGGATTACATGAATTCAGGGATAAGAAAACCGAAGAATTTTCAAAGGGTATGAAAATGAGGCTTAATTTTATTAGAGCACTAATGCATGATCCGGAGGTCCTGTTTTTTGATGAGCCTACAACAGGACTGGATCCTGTAAATGGACAAACCATCAAAAAAATAATTAAGAGGCAAAAGGAAGCAGGAAAAACAATATTCCTTACCACCCACAATATGCACGATGCTGAGGAGCTTTGTGACCGGGTGGCTTTCATTGTAGAAGGTGAGATAAAGCTCATCGATTCACCCATAAAATTAAAGAGAGAATTCGGTCATCGTTTGGTAAAAATCGAGACTTCGAATGATCATACCAACAAAT
Source organism: uncultured Bacteroidaceae bacterium (assembly GCA_964426915.1). Lineage (GTDB taxonomy): Bacteria > Bacteroidota > Bacteroidia > Bacteroidales > CAYRTD01. The sequence continues at coordinate 4,430 of CAYRTD010000180.1, forward strand.
TTGAATTTCCCCTGGAAGACCTGGGAAATAACAGTGAATTTTTGGATATCCTAAAAAAAGAAGAGATCCTTTCCATGCATACTGATGAAGCTTCACTGGATGAAATTTTTATTAAAGTAACCGGAAAATCCCTGGTATAAAATGAAAAATTACTGGACACATCTGATCAAATGGGATTTCATCCTTTTCGCCAAATACAGGATCATCCTGATCACTGCAATTATAACAGCTCTCTACACAATTATTTTCAGATTTCTACCCGAAGGATCCGAAAAATTCATTGTATTTATAATATTCAGCGATCCTGCATTTATGGGATTTATGTTCATAGGGGCCATATTGCTTTTCGAAAAATCATCCCATACGAACCAGGTATTATCCATACTTCCATTGAAATTATCCCATTACATATTTTCAAAAGCACTGGTTCTGACATTAATAGCCCTTGGCGGGGGTCTAATCATGATCGTTGCGGGAACAGGGTTTGACTTTAATCTGCCCATAATGATTACAGGATTCATACTTACCTCTATGGTATTTGTTTTTCTTGGGATTGCAGGTGGTTCTATGGTTAGGACTCTGAATCAATATATTCTTATTTTACCTATTTTCTTTTTCCCCGCTGCACTGCCTTTCCTGGACTTTTTCGGATTATGGGAATCCCCATTGCTTTATATTATCCCCACGCAGGCCAGTCTGCTTCTTTTTGAAGGTATTCATTCGGAAATTTCAACAGGGAATCTGCTTTATTCGATAAGTTACCTCCTGCTTTGGGTAGCTATCTCCTATTATTTTGCTTACCGCTCACTGAAACAAAACTGGAAATACTAATCAAAATGAATTCGATAAACAAAATCTTCAATATAAGCATAACAGACTTCACACTGATCATGAGGGATAAATCACTGCTTCTTCTTCTCTTCGTTCCTTTCCTCATTCTTCTTATTCTTCGCACGCTTATACCTTATCTTTCTGGTCTTGTTCCAGTGCTTCAGGATTATTATCTTTTAATAACAGCACTCACAGCTATAGTTTCTTCAATATTTCCCGGATTCATCCTGGCTTTTATTATCCTTGACGAAAAAGAGCAATACCTCACCGATGTATTCAGGATACTTCCATGGTCGCTGAACAGGATCTTAATGGTACGGATTGTACTCAGTTCTTTAACAGGATTTACTTACAGTTTACTTATTCTTACTTTTTCAGGACTTTATGATTTTAGCCATATACAGGTCATTTACACCTCTTTGCTGAATTCTTTCGCACCTCCTTTTATGGCATTACTCGTCCTGATCTTTTCACAAAACAAGATCGAAGGTGTAGTCTATGCTAAAGTTTTTAATTTTATTTTGATGATCCCCCTGGTTACATTCTTCATCAATGAGCCCTGGAGATTTATAATGGGTATCATTCCGAACTTCTGGTCATTTGAAATACTATTTACGGATAATAATTATCATTTGCTGTTTGCAGCCGGAGCGACAGTAAATATCATCGCTGTTTTTATTTTTTTCAGGATGCTTGGGAGGAAGCTAAGGGAAGTATAATGAAAACTAATTTTCCCAAAACCCAATAGTTTCCTTCACCGTCTCCCTCTCCTTCAGCACTTCAAATCCGCTAATTTCTTCCCCATATCCCAGTACCAATGGCACTTGCCGGCTGTTATACCTCGACCACATGCTGAGGGTATAGGCTCCGACATCGTGGATGATTATTATATCACCTTCGTCTACCCGCGGAAGTTCAACGTCATGGCCTATCACATCACCGGCAAAACAAAGGGGGCCTGCGATGAAATATTTTTCTTTGGGGGAATTATTTTTCAGGTCCCCATGTTTATCCAGTACAGTGATCTCATGATGCCAGTCACCGGGGTTGTAGCATTCCCTGAGCATGAAATCCGCCCCCAGGTGGGTCATGATAATGTTGTAATCTTTTTCACGTTTAACATACTCAACTTTTGATACTGCCCATGCAGTATTAGTGTGTATATATCTCCCAAATTCGGTGATTAACCGGAGATCGCCGGTAAAGAGGCCGGGTATATTTTCTTCCAGGCTTTTACGGTAATCTGCCATACCCGCAGGTATTTTTTCAAACTTGTAAGAAACGGCCAGTCCTCCGCCAATGTCAAACAGTTCTATTTTTTTATTTTGTCCGGCCTTTTCCAGTGCTTTATTTATTTCTTCAGCCAGTTCATACACTACTTTTATCCCTTTTGTAAGAAGATCAAGGGGCATGCCCTGTGAACCGATGTGAAGATGAAGTCCCCGGAGCCCGGGGTTTTTCAAAAAGGCATTGATAATCTCATTACGGTTTGTTGAGATGGGGACACCGAATTTTGAGATGTTTCCCGCCACGCTGGTGGATTTAATGGCGCCAGTACCCACCTGGGGATTGATACGAAGTCCTACGGAGCTTTTTGAATTAATATCTTTATTGAGAGAGGCTATTCTTTTCAGTTCATCAAGAGAGTCGGCGTTAATGTGTATGTCATTCTGAAGGGCAAATTCAATCTCTTCCAGGGTTTTGCATGGAGAATCGAATACGAGCCTGCCTTCCGGAACGCCGCATTCGAGGGCAAGAATTAATTCCGGGAGGGTAGCAGCTTCAAGGCCAAATCCCAGATCATTGATCTTAGATAGTATTGCCTGCAGGGGATTGGCTTTAATGGCTATGGCATGAAGGGTATCTTCGGGAAAATTTGCTTTCAGTTCTTTCAATCGCTCCTCCAGAAAGTCCAGATCATAAAAAATAATGGCAGTATCATCTTTATTCA
>CAYRTD010000181.1:0-7187 GCA_964426915.1 uncultured Bacteroidaceae bacterium
AGTGTACAATGGGAAAATTGATACAGAAGAAAGGTGGTACCAGTTTTCACCGGTGGGTGGTATCAGTTTAGTCCGGTATTAAAACTCAATCCAATCCCGCAATCCCTCAATCCCCTAATCCCTAATCCCCATTCCCCATTCCCCATTCCCTATTCCCAACACCCCCATCCCCAATCTTCCTAATCCCCACTCCCCAAACTAAAACAACTCTCCCGGATTCATTTTCAGAAACTCTTTCCATGATAAAGCACTATCATCAATTAGCACTATTTTATGTGGACTGAATTTTTGTTTGAATTTTTCCATGCCTTTGGTATTCTTTGAGATGCCGGATTTTACTTCTATGGCTATTGTTTTATCTTGTTTTTCAATAATGAAATCAACTTCATAATTTCCTTCTCTCCAATAGCTTAGTTGATAATTTTCCTTAAATGAGAAATTTAACAGATGTGTACCGATCGATGATTCTATTATTCTGCCCCATTCTGCCGGATTGTTTTTTACTTTGTTTTTCATACGATGATCCTGTGCGCTTAGTAAGGCATTATTATAGACCTGAAACTTTGGACTGCTAGAGCGTTTTCTGATAATATTCTTCGAAAACTTCGCAAGTCCGGCTAGCAACCCGGAAGTATTCAGTAAATTCATGTAATGTGCAAGAGTTGTTGTATTTCCGGCGTCATGCAACTGACCCTGCATTTTTGTGTACGAAAGAATCTGTCCTGAATATAAACATCCCATTTCAAAAAGATTCTTTAAAAGAGCAGGCTTGTCAATCCTCGTAAGCATCAGAATATCCCTTGATATGCTGGATTCAACAATTGCATCCCTGATATAGCTTTTCCATCTTCCTTCATCATCAATTAAACCGGCACCTCCCGGATATCCGCCAAACCATGCGTAACTTTCTTCATCCAGGCCGAATGCATTGTGCATTTCACTAAATGACCAGTGAGGGAGAAAAATTGTTTCAAACCTGCCGGCCATTGATTCTGTTAGGCCCTGTTGAAGCAGGAGACGGGATGAGCCAAGGATTATTACTTTTAGCTGTCGATGAATAAAACTATCTTCATCCCAGAATTTTTTAAGACTTTCACTCCAGTTAGAAATTTTTTGAATTTCATCAATGATCAAAAGGAATTCATCATGTTCCCCTGTATCTAATCTTGTTCTCGCTGCAGTCCATTTCTCTTCCATCCATGTAGAACCAATTGCTGATGCTGAATCAGCCGATTCGTAAATAAACGGAATTTCGATTTGCTTAACTAACTGAGAAATAAGAGTAGTTTTCCCTACCTGACGAGGGCCCATTATTACCTGTACAAACTTTCTGGGCTCTTTTATTCTTTTCTTAAGAATCTCTATTTCAATTCTTTGATACATTTATTTAAATTTTACTCAATGTAATGAGTAAAATTACGCAATATTATGAGTAAAAACAATTAATAAATACTGGCCTTTCCATGGTATGGTTGATGTTTTCTGGTAAAATGTTGGTACTTGCTGTTTGAATGGGTTGAATTTCTTATGAGAGCCAGCAGAGGTCTCTCGCTGATTCCTGGTCTGTTTATGACTGCGGTAATTTCAACATATCTTTTCCTTGCTCCCGAGGGATTTCATCTTTCAAAAGAAATTTCCTACTCGGTGGGGAATGGAATTACAGTTCTTACATTAATTCTTTTCATCATCTGGTTCAGGAATGAAAGGAACATAAATTCAAATTTTAAATCTTAAAAAAAAGATGCTAAACATTGGAACAAATGACTTTCGATAAACGGGTACAAAAGATCAAGGATGTCCATCGGGGCTGGATTAGGGAGTAGAGCTGCACTTTAGTACTTTGCGAGAGTAAGAAGGTCTCAAAGTGGTCTTTGTATGCAATAACCTCCCTGACTTTCTTCATACAAAAAGTGTAACTTATAAGTTACCATTACCCAAATTTTTTTTGATAAATTGGGAACAGTATTCATTTTCCGGCTGATAAAATACCTTACATCTTTGAAAAAAGAAGATTAATAAAATATTGGTTCAGCTTGAATTCATTTAGTTATCTTTAGAAAAAAAATATTATGAGATTTTGGTTGGTTTTGTTTTTACTGATTCCTTACACCTGGGCATATTCACAGGAATACGAAGCAGAATGGAGTTCACTGGATAAGCGTCCGGTGCCTGAATGGTTTTCGGAGGCCAAATTTGGAATATTTGTAAACTGGGGAGTCTATTCCGTTCCGGCATACAGACCTTTTGACAGGGACGAAAACGGCAGAATTATAAAGAAGAGAAATTATGCTGAAAGCTATGTTCCTGAGGTTATGTATAACCCCACAAAGAATAATAACTGGCACGAAAGAACGTATGGAGAAGATTTCGAATATTTCGATTTTCTTCCCATGTTCAGGGCCGAGTTGTTTGATCCCTTTGAATGGGCAGACCTTTTCAGGGAAGCAGGTGCTAAATATGTGGTTTTGACTGCCAAACACTCTGATGGTTTTTCAATGTGGCCTTCGAAAGAGAAGTATGCAAAAGGATGGAATGCCGCAGAGGCTGGTCCGCGGGAGGATCTGGTGGGGGAATTGACCAAGGCGGTCAGAAGCCGGGGTCTTAAAACCGGACACTATTATTCTCTGATGGAATACTGGACAACCCCAACGGAAAACCGTTCTGAAAATGGTGATGAAGGAAGTGCGTACTATGTACCTGTGGAAGTATGGGAGAAGCATCACATTCCTGAAGATGAGTATAGCGATCGCCTGCATTTTCAGGTTAAAGAACTGGTTAATACCTACGAGCCTGATATATTATGGACAGATGGGGAGTGGGATTTTGATGAGGAAGATATCCGTTCCCGTGAACTTCTGGCATGGTTATACAATAATGCTCCGAATAAGGAAACCCTCGTGGTAAATGACCGTTGGGCAAAAGATACACGTGGGATCCATGGTGGATTTTATACAAGTGAATATGGAGATGGACAGGAAAATATCAAGACGGGGCATCCCTGGGAAGAAAGCAGAGGTATTGGATATTCATCCGGGTATAACAGGGCTGAGCAACTTGAACATTATAAAAGTTCCGGAGAACTGATCGAACTACTTGTCAGGACTGTCACGAATGGAGGAAATCTATTGTTGAACGTAGGTCCCCGGGCCGATGGTATTATTCCCCTGATTATGCAAAAGCGCTTAAAGGAGATTGGCGCGTGGCTGGATAAAAATGGTGAGGCTATTTACGGCACAAAGCCATGGAAACCTGTTTTGCCAATAAAAACGGTAAATCCCAAGGCAGGAGATGATATTCTATTTACCCAAAAAGGAGAAGATTTGTATGTTTTTCTTCTTGACTGGAAGGTCAATGCATTGAGTTTGAAAGAGATAGGAGCCCATAAGGATGCTACGGGATATCATCTGGGAACTGATCAGGTGGTGGATATTAAGGTAAAAAAAGGAGGTATTGTAGTGAAAGAATTGCCCCCGGACCGGAAGGAAGCCGTTACGGTCATCAGAATTGAGGGTGCCTGGGTTGTGGAGGATGAATAAGCTATGATCCGGAGTTATCTGCCTCAGATCAGGCAGCTTTATTTTTTATTATTCTTTCGCATTTCCTGTTCCTTTTGCATCCTCTTTCTCCATCGCTCACGGGCAGCAGCCTGCATATCTGTCTGGGTATCACTTTCGTCCACGATCTCAAGTCCAAGAAGCGTTTCTATAATATCCTCCATGGTAACGAGTCCGCTGGTTCCACCATATTCATCCACAACAAGTGCGATATGTTCTTTTTTATACAATAACTGTTCAAATAATTTGGGTACCAAAGAGTTTTCATAAGCAATGACAAAAGGCCTTAACAGGTCTTTTAGCCTCATTTCGTGCCTGTCTTCTGCCAGCTTACTCAATATTTCATCTTTCAGAACATAGCCCTGGATATTATCGAGGTTTTCAGAATAAACAGGAATTCTTGAGTATGCTAAAAATTTATGGTCCTTATAAAAATCAAGGAGTCTGGTTTCTTCATCTGCTGCAATGATAACGGTTCTCGGTGTCATTATTTCCTTTACCCGTATCATTTTCAATCTGATCATATTATTAATCACCTTACTTTCATGCTCTTCAAATATACCCTCTTCTTCTCCCAGGCTGGCCATCATAGCTATTTCCTCACGGCTTACACTCTCAGGCTGTTTATTCTTAGTGATGAACCTGGTTACAAACTCCGCCATCACTACGAGGGGATAGGTTACTATGATCATGATTTTTATTATTCTTGCTGAAACTAATGCCAGATCTCTCCAGTAAAGAGCTCCTGTGGTTTTAGGAATGATCTCGGTAACTACGAGGATCAATAGTGTCAGGATAGCAGAAACAATTCCAAAATATACCTCACCAAATACTTTAACAGCTTCGGCACCCACTCCTGCAGCACCCACAGTATGTGCGACGGTGTTGAGAGAAAGAATGGCAGATAAGGGACGGTCTATATCAATTTTGTATTTTTTCAGAAGACTTGCAGATCTTTTCCCTTCCGATTCTTTTTTCTGTATGAAGGGCATACTTGTGGTTAATAGCACAGACTCCATTATTGAACACAAAAAGGATATACCAAGTGCCAGAAATAAATAAAATAATAATAAAGTCATTCTTTTTTATTCTTTGTTTGTTTCTTATTCATCTTTCATCCCAAAAGTACGAGATAGCTCGCTCCAATTGAGGAAGGGTAGATCCTTACGGATTTCTTTCAGCTTTACAGCCTGCTTTTCACGAAATTCTGCAGAACTTTTACTCTCAGAGTCATAAAATCTGTGTTGCGACGCTTTCACCAGTTTTTCTATTTTATTTATGTAATAGATGGTGCTATCATTGAAATAACGGTTACTGAACTTTTCCCAAATATAGTCAATTGCCTGTTGGTTTGGATGCAAAAGATCGTCTGCGTAAAAGCGGTAATCCCGCAAGTCGTCGATCATGATCTCATAAGATGGAAAATAATCACATCCTTCACCGCAGGAGTCAATTATTCTTTTTACAGCCAGTTGAAGAATGGATTTACTGATCTGATTTCCGTGTGCTCCATCTTTCCAGTGCCTCACCGGACTTATGGTGAAGATTATTTTCAGTTCAGGATTAAATTTTTTCAGGTCGGTTATCAGATTTTCACAGTCTTCCCCTATCTTTTCAATACTCAGCAGTTCCCGGTCGAATTCCTTGGATGGGACCTTATGACAGTTACAAACGATGTCGCCTGTTTTTTTCAGACGGTAAACCCATGCCGTCCCCAATGAAATAAACAGAAATTTTGCATTTTTAAGAAATGCTGAAGAAGTTTTTAGCTTTTGGTTAATTCTGTCAAGAACGATATCTTTTTTGGTCCCGGAAAAATCAGAATGATGATCCCAGGAAAAATATTTTTCATCCCGGAATTCAAGATCTTCACTGGAATATTGCTTTTGTTGTATGAGCAATTCCAATGATCGCATCACAGACAGCGGGTTGTAAACAACGCCGAAAGGATTAATGTCGGTAAGAAAATGTAATTCTTTCAGGCGGTTTCCGATATTTTCCGTGAAGCAGGAACCGATGAAACCTACAGGATCTTCATAGTTAATTTGAAAATGGGAAGCTTCAATTTTTATTTCGGTTCTGAATTTCATTATGAAAGCTAATTTTCAATTATACCTTTTTCTCTCTAAACAAATAATATATGAAAACGATGATTTACTAGGGAATTACCAAAAGCCGGCTGTAGTTCATTCAATTTTTTGATCCTTTAGCCAGTCGATAATAAAATCGAATATCTCCTTATAAATAAGTTCATTATGTAGTTCGTGATATTGCCCTTCCCATAATTTTAGTTTTGTTTTGGAGGAGGTATTCATTACATAATTCTCACTTGCCCTGTGGGATGTGATTTTATCTTCAGTACCGTGCATCAATAGAAAAGGGTAATTGATCTTATAAACATTCCGTGAGGCATGATATCCGGCTTTGTACATTTCATTGAATAAACGGAAGCTGATCTTTTTAAAATTGAGTGGATCTTTTTGGAATTCCTTCTCCACCTCAGGATCGTGAGAACGGTTATTTAGATCAAGATTGCTTTTAAGGGTTAATTTTGGGAAAAATCTGCTGGCAATTGAGGCTATTGCCAATACCGGACCAGGAGGTTCCTTGGGTAATTTTAGCCATGGTGAACTGGCAATTAATGCATCCACGGGATGGTTTCTGCATATCACATGATTCAGTACGAGATTTCCTCCCATGCTGTGCCCATAAAGTACAAATTTACTGTTTTTAAACATTTTTTCTGCTTTAGTGAAAAGCAGGTCAATATCATCGAGCAAAATATCCAGGGATTTGGCGTAAGCTCTTTTGCCGGAAGATCTTCCATGCCCACGCAGGTCAAATGTAAGAAAGTTGAATCCTTCTTCAACAAATAGTTTGGCCCATCTTTCGTATCTGCCGCTATGTTCTCCAAGACCGTGAATCAGCAGAATGGTTTTTTTTGATTCTTCATCAGGTTTCCAGCATTGAGCAAAAAGTGTTTTTTTATCTTTTGTTTTCCACTGGTAGGTCTTATGTATCATTCTATAAATTGAAATCCTTTTGTTTTGGCTGAATATTAGCTATAAATTTACTGTGTTATTTGTATTTTACAAAGATTATTTGATTTTTAGCCTGAATTCATTTATTTTTTGAACAATTATGGAAATTGTAATCATTCAGGTAGTGAATATTTTTTTATTAATACAACATAATATGTAATACATAGTTGCCACAGATTACTCGCAGCTGAGTCTGTCAATAAAGTCGGGTGTCTGGATCATAACCGAAACCGCCACATGGCGGTGAGCTCAGCGAAGCTAATGTTCGGGATCAAGGTGCTCATAGGAGTTAGTCGATAATGTTTTTGCATTATCTAGTAAGTCATACCGATTAATCGGTATTGGTGAGAGTGTAAGTAGTATCTGTCAATAGAGTCGTGAGTCTGTTCCGATAGCTATCGGAACAGAATGTTCGAGATCCAGGAGTGCAACCGCGTGTCGCTGAAGCTTTACGCGAACGCGGTCAGGAATACTGCTTAAATCCATGAGATCCCTCGGCAATTGCCCGGGATCAGTTCGGCTAAATGATTTTGAAGGTCAAAATCATAGTCTCACTGAGATCCCTCGGCTATTTCCCGAAAGCTTTCGGGAC
>CAYRTD010000182.1:0-6972 GCA_964426915.1 uncultured Bacteroidaceae bacterium
GGGAAAAAATATAAAATGATGAAAATATTTGGATTTTAACACAATTCATTTCGACTGAAAATCCGGAGCGATAGTCACCTATGCTAAAGCTCCGGTGACAGAATGCGGAGGATTTGAGGGAGAAACCTCAAAAATTTCGTCAGAAATTTTGCCCTGGATTGAGCTGGTTATAAATGATAAAGTAAAGAGGATTTTTTACTTTTCTCCAGAATAAAATACAATGTTAAAGCCAGGATGTTTCGATTGTTATTATTATAATTTTCCCGACAAGAACTTCCTGAATTGAGGAGAGAGAGGTTTCCCCCGAGGACAGAGTGAGAGTGAGTGTGAGAGCGAAGGTGTGCTATCGCTGCGCCTTCTTGGTCGAAATGAGTATATCGGACATTATGGACAGACACTAATTAGTTGTTCTGTATTAAATCTAATTACATCCGCCAGAGTTCTGGTCTGGTATAATCCCGGGAAATTAAGCAACTCCACATATTCAGCATTCCGGATAATTTCTCTGAGGGGGATTCCCACCGGATTGTGTGCGTTATCCATGATTAAAGCCGCGTTTGTCTTGCTTAGTGCCAGGATCTGTTTCGGTTCCGGAGGAGCCGGTCCGAATATTGCTGATGTCTGGATGCCTGTTTCATCTGCAAAGGATTTTTGAAAGAAATGAATTAGCGCGGGAATCGTGTCCAGGCCGTTTTTCCGGATTGTAATCTTGGTATGTTCAAATGATTGTCTTATTTCTTCAAGATTTTTTTTTGCGATTTCTTCCGTTTCTCTGTTTTTCGCAATCAGCATTACCGAATGTTCAATTTCATCATAATTATAGCTGGTATTTATTGCAAGCATTTTTTCATCCGGAAGGGCCAGGCCGGCTTTAATCTGAGGGATTATAAGTTCGTACCCGGCATAAATAATCAATTCTGCTTTTTCAATTCGTACTATATCACCGGGCCGCATTTCATATTCACTGGGATGTGCCATCTCATAGGGAGCAAGTACGGTTATATTGTCCAGACCTGCAGCCAGTGCATATGCGGCTGTCCAGGCATTGGTGGCAATTATCCCGCCTTCGGGAGATGGTTTGTTCGTGCAGGATATTGCCAGGCAGGAAGCAAAGAGGATAAATAATTTAAGTTTCATTTTTTTCGTGTAAAGAACATGACAACAAATACCAGGGATGCCAGGCCTGCTACAGATGAACTGGCAGGGATGTCAACCGCAATTGATAGTAAAAAGCCTCCAACGGCAAATAGTCCTCCCCATATTGCGGCACCTATAACCATGCTCCTGAGGCTTCTTGCTTTGAAAGAAGCAATTAAGGGGGGCAGTAAAAGGATTGCATCCAAAAGAAGGGCACCGATCAGTTTCATGGCCAGGGCTACTGTAATGGCCACAATAAAAATTACCAGGTAATAAAGTAAACTTTCGTTTATCCCCGAAGTAAAGGCGATTTCCCGGTCAAAAAACATAGCCTTCAACTGGTTGCGGAAATAATACTGAAAGCCGGTAAGGAAAAGGCAGAATATTCCTATACCAATTACTTCTGTCCAGCTAAGCATATATAGATTTCCCCATAGCAGGGTGAGAGTGTCCCTGGCAGGTACATTGAATTTGTAAATGATAATAAAGGCAAGGGAAATAGAAATAACCATGAAAAATGTACTCATCTGGCCGGTGTCGGCTTTCAGGATTCTTGATGATTTTGCCATAATGATCACCAGCAGGAGGTTGACTGCAATGGTGGTCCAGAATAGGTTTATATGAAGTGCGAGGGCCATTGCACCGCCGAGAATTGCACCATGCATAAGCATAAACCTCAAGGGGAGGAGGTTTAGGCGGAAAAGATATACACCCGTAACCGGGAAGGTCAAACCTGCCAGGGTAAGAACAATAAATCCCTTGAGGATGGGTGTAAGAGACAGGAGTTCTAGCATAGCTTTCCTCTGTTCAGTTCTTTAAGATTCCAGTTGAGCTTTTCGGCCCATTGTAGCTCATGAGTCACGATTATCATTGTGGGCGCCTCATTATTACTCAGCTCGTCCAATAAGACAAGGAGATCCTCTTTGCCCTGCTGGTCAAGAAAAGATGTAGGCTCATCCAGCAGGAAAACACCTGCATTCTGGCAAAGGCATCTTGCCAGTGAGACGCGTTGTTTTTCTCCCCCCGACAATGTTCCGTATGGCTGATCTATGAGATGAAATGAACCTGTGCGGCGCATTGAGACTTCCACCCGGTACTGTGTCTCCGCGACAGAAAAACGTGAATTCCCCAGTCCTATCTGGACCACTTCGCCGGCTGATATCGGAAAGTTACTTTTGATGGTTTCCTGGTGTACATAAGCTGCAATATTCCGGTTCCTGTTCCAGGTGTTGCTTCCTACCCTGTATTCTCCAATCACGATCTTCCCGGAGTTTATGGGGATTAGTCCCATCATAGACCTCAGTAGGGTGGTTTTTCCTGCTCCATTGGCTCCCTGGACAATAAGCTGTTCACCCTGGTCCAGATCAAGATTAAGTTGATCAATGATGGTTTGTCCCTCAATTTTTACTGATACATCCATCATTTTTACCGCCACCCCTTTGACCCTTCCGGCACGTTTTCGTAGAAACAGATAGGTATCCCTGATGCTCATGCTATCCGTGATAAGGTCTTCTGTTCTGCACTGGATCTGGTCAACCAGTTGATCATAGCTAAATTCGATGTTATTTTCCTTTAAAATGGGAATAGCACGTTTACTGAGAAGTTCAATGTGGCAATGCCTTATGCCAAGATAGGCAATCATACATGCTGCTGCCTTTCCTGCAATTTTATCCCTGAGGAACAGGTTTTCTGCACTTATCCTGTTTGCCTTCAGGAATTCTTCGAATTCAAACAACGGATACAACCAATGCTTATCGTTGGTGAATATTATTTCTTTATCGAGGCTAACTATTAATGAGTGGTCCAATTCTAAGTTATTTGTCTGAATAAATATACCGGTTTGTAAATTTTCTCCTTCCATCTTATCCGGATTAAAAGATTCTGCATAAAACCAGATTGCCCCTTGGAATCGGTTTTCATCTTATTAAGATGTAAAAAAAATAAAGATAATCATCAGAATTTATTGTCACCTAATAATTCTAACAAAACCTCATTTTGTTTGCATGGATTTCATGGCTATTTCATTTTGATCACTGTGCCTCCCTCCTCTACCCGAGGGGGATTCAGTTGCCCGTGGTGTCGTTATTATGGTCCATCCTCTCTGCTAAAATGAAGCATTCCCGCACTCCCTCTCACTCTCCCTCTGATTCTCCTGTCATCTGCCTCAAAGTCCCAAAAAACTCCTTCTTCCTCTCATGGCTTATATTCCAGTCAACCGGCACACTCTGATATCCGGCTTCAAATGGTTCTCCCTGCCTGCGAAAGTCAAAATAACCCCAGGAAGCACCTGACCTGAAGGCAGAAAGCATATTGTTCTTTTCCTTATCAAATTCATAATGATCATCTTCATTGAAGATAATCGGCATAGGCTGATATTCGGGCATTGCCCTGACTAATTCAATCATTTCGGTAATCCGGTCAGGGTCATTAACACCATTTCCATGCAATATAATAAAGTCAGCCACTTCAACAATGTTTGCCGGTGGGAGTGTATTCCCGTTAAATGAAACACTTACCGGGAAGCGGTATCCCTTTTTTGCGCTATAATCCCGGGCTAAGGTGATTAATTCCTCAACCCTGTCCTGTTTTATTATCGGGATCTCGTATTTCGCGTTATTACATTCATTTGCAATTTCGATCAGTACATTTTGATAATCTTTTTCAATCAGCCAGTCAATCGTGTTTTTAACTGCATTTTTAGCTGCTTCATCACCATTCAGCCTTTCGTCCTGTCCGAAGTAGAATATACCCAGAATAGTAACCATACCAAGTTCATCCGATTTATCCATGATCTTTTCCAGGCGGTTCATATAATCTTCACGCAGATTACCCATAGAATCAATTGCAGAGTTATGCCAGGGTTGGTATTTTGAGTAGCCTTGTGGACTTCCGCCCTGCAGGTTAATGGTAAACCCCAGCATACCGTGTTCTTTCCATGACGGCATGGCGGCCACAAATTCATTGGTATTCCTTTCCGCATCCCATTCCCCGGTATCGGGATATCTCCACATGGAATCGGTTACAGTGTTCAAATCGTCAAATATCCCCTGGACCATACGTGAATTGGGAAGAAGTCCTTCCATTTCAATATCGTTATAAACCACTCCTTCAAGAGTTGGGGTATTATTAATGAGAATCTTTTCATCCTCAAACGATACCGTTGTCCGATCGTTGCCCTGATTTTGACTGGTACATGAGAATGCCATTAAGCTAAGAATTAATAAAAGATTGTTTTTCATGTTTTAGGCTTTTATTCGTATTCTCTTTATTGTTTTTCTGTTTTATAAGGTTTTTAAACCTACCTGCAGGTTTTTTGTTAATTTCCTCTTGGCCCCTCGCGTCTGTACCCTGCTTACTCTCACTCTGCTATATCCTTCATGCTCAACTGTATCCTTTTTCTCACTACATCCACTTCAATTACTTTTACCTTTACATGCTGGTGCAACTTCACGATCTCATTGGGGTCTTTTATGAAGCGGTTAGCGAGCTGGGAAATATGGACAAGGCCATCCTGTTTTACTCCAACATCCACAAATGCACCGAAGTTGGTAATGTTTGTCACTATTCCCGGAAGAACCATACCTGCCTTAAGATCTTCGATCCTGAAAACATCTTTTGAAAATTCGAATACTTCAATTTTGGTTCTCGGATCCCGGCCGGGTTTGGAAAGTTCGCTGAGGATATCTTTCAGGGTAGGGATCCCTGTGTTTCCTTCCACATATTTATGAATATCGATGTTTTTTCTTTTTTCTTCGGAGGCAATAAGATCCTTAATGCTGCAATTCTGATCTTTTGCCATTTTCTCCACTATATGATAACTCTCAGGATGTACGGCAGAATTATCAAGCGGGTTGGTTGAATTATCGATCCTCAGAAAACCGGCCGATTGTTCGAAGGCCTTATCACCCATCCTCGCCACTTTTTTTAGCTGGGTACGTTTTTTGAATGCCCCGTTTTCTTTTCTGTAATCCACTATGTTTTTAGCAAGAACAGGTCCCAGGCCTGAAACATAAGTAAGAAGATGCTTACTGGCTGTATTTACATTTACTCCCACCATGTTAACTGCACTTTCGACAACTTTGTCGAGGCTATCCTTTAGTTTATTCTGATCCACATCGTGTTGATATTGTCCTACTCCGATTGATTTCGGATCAATTTTCACCATTTCAGCAAGTGGGTCCATCAACCGGCGTCCTATTGAAACAGCACCGCGCACGGTTACGTCGTATTCAGGGAATTCTTCCCTGGCGACTTTGGATGCCGAATAAACAGAAGCACCGGCCTCACTTACAACGAATACCAGAAGGTCCCGGTCAAACTTTATGCTACGGATAAAATGCTCTGTTTCCCTGCTCGCGGTACCGTTTCCAATGGCAATGGCTTCAATCTTATATTGCTGCACGAGGGTATCGATCTTTTTCTTTGCTCCTCTTTTGTCTTCCTGGGGAGGGTGGGGATAAATGGTTTCATTATGCAGGAGGTTCCCCTGCGGGTCCAGGCAAACGACTTTGCAACCGGTCCTGTATCCGGGATCAATTGCGAGAACTGATTTCTGTCCAAGAGGAGGGGCCAGTAATAATTGGCGAAGGTTTTCCGCAAAAACATTTATTGCTTCATCATCTGCCTTTTCTTTTGAGAGGGCTTTGAACTCATTTTCGATAGAGGAGGAGAGTAACCTCTTATAAGAATCCTCCACAGCCATTTCAACCTGCCGGGATACATCCATATAACCTTCAACAAAGATGTCATTAAGCAATGCTGTTGCTCTTTCTTCATCCGGTTCGACTGATATTCTAAGATAACCTTCCTGTTCGCCACGGCGCATTGCCAGTATTCTATGGGATGGACATCGCTTTAACGCTTCACTGAACTCAAAATAGTCCTGGTATTTTTCCGCCTCTTCTTCTTTCCCTTTCACCAGTTTGGATGAGATAAGGGCCTGTTTATCGAAAAGATTTCTGATTACATTCCTGGCTTTGGCATTTTCATTTATCCATTCTGCAATGATATCGCGGGCCCCTTGCAGGGCGGCATTTTCATCCTCTACTTCATCATTAATATACTCTGCCGCCCTGGAGAAGATATCTACTTCTTTTTGCTTCATTATTATCTTTGCCAGTGGCTCAAGTCCCCTTGCCCGTGCAATGCTGGCCCGTGTTTTCTTTTTGGGCTTATAAGGAAGGTAGATATCTTCAAGCTCTGTGATATTGTCACATTCCTCTATTTTTTTCTTTAGTTCGGGGCTGAGCTTCTCCTGTTCTGCAATTGATTTAAGGATGGCCTCTTTTCTTTTATCCAGTTCCTTTGCTTTACCTAAGCGGTCCTTAACTTCTCCCACCTGCTCTTCGTCCATGCTACCGGTCATTTCTTTCCTGTAACGACTTATAAAGGGTATCGTGGCACCTTCTTCAAGCAATTTAATGGTGTTGGCGACATATTTTTCCGCCAGACTCATCTCTCTGGCTATCAATAATGAATAATTCTGCATCTGATATTTTGTTTTAGGTATTCAAAAATGGGAAAAATGAAGGAAAAACGGAAGAGGATTAAAAATATTAAAAGAGAATTGCCAGGTGCTACAGCACCCCAGCAAATAACCTACACCGCCTTCAACAAGCTCGAAACCATCATCGACACCCTGGACAACGGTGACCCCCTTACTCTTTCCATTGATTACGGCCTTGATAACCAGCGCAGGAAATCCGTCCTCACCCAGCCCTCAGCCGGAGATAAAACAAAATATTTCTTCGGTAACTACGAAATTATTTCCGACGATAATGGCACAAAAGAATATATTTTCATAAATTCACCCACAGGTTTAAGCGCAGTTGTGGA
>CAYRTD010000183.1:0-6971 GCA_964426915.1 uncultured Bacteroidaceae bacterium
GACTATCTCCCGAAAGCTTTCGGGAAGGGATCAGTTCGACTAAATGATTTTGAAACCCAAAATCATAGTCTCACTGAGTATATCGGACATTATGGACAGACACTATTTAGTGATTCCCGTAAACTGATATCCATTGGTATTCCCGGAAAAAGTTTTGTTAATAAGGGTCTCCACTTTTTCCATAGACTCGGAGAAAGTAAAGATACTTTCCACCCGCTTCCTCCCCTGTTCACCAATTTGAATGGCTGCTTCCGGGTTTTCATATAAATAGCTGATCTTCTGATATAAACCATTTACATCTCCCTTTTCTACCAGAAATCCGGAAACACCGTCTTCTATGATCTCAGCCGATGAATTTATATCAAAGGCAACAACCGGCTTCCTGGCAGCCATAGCCTCAACAAGTACATATCCAAAACCTTCATACAGGGAGGTTAATGCAAAGATGTCTATGGTATTATTAAAGCTCTTAATATTCTTTACAAAACCTAAGAAAATGATATGTTCTTCTACCCCCTGTGTCCTGGCAAACTTAATTAGCCGGTTCTTTAATTTACCCTCTCCTGCAATCAGTATTTTAAAATTCCAGCCTTTCTTTTTAAGCTCATAAGCGAGTTCTACCAGATAATTCTGTCCTTTCTCTTCCGATAACCTGCCGGCGTTACCAATAATGATTTCATTGCCCTGCCTTTTATAAAGCACATCGAAACTTTGATTATCATAAGCTGAAAGATCAATGCCGTTATAAATTACCTGGATTTTATTCCTGGGAATCAGATTTTCATTATTCTGCAGAATGGTACGGCTGGTCTCTCTTGAATTGGCAATGATCCGGGTAACGATCTTCCTGTAAAGAAAACGGTTTAACGGTGTGTCTCTGATTGCCAGTGCACTTCCCCGGCGATAGATAATATTTTCAACTCCAGCCATTTTAGCTGCAATCCCTGCGACCTTAAGATCTGAAGATAAATTAATTATGATGGTCCCTACATTTTGTTCCCTCAGCAATTTATAAACCTTGTAGATCTTAAAAGGATTTAAAAAAGACAGATTGGAGATTTTTACAGGAATGAAAGGAATATTTTTCCCTTTACTTCTTTTTGAAAGTTCACTCTTTGGATGGGAGATCATTATAACCTCATAGCCTTTTTTTATCATTGTATGAGATACATCCAGGTGCCAGCGTTCTCCTCCTCCCCAGGAAAGAACCGAATTAAAGAAGCAAATCTTTGTTTTCGCCAGCAAGTTTTTTTCCCTGTGAAGATTTTTAAGTTTGGTATACTTCAGGAAAGTTTCATGGGCAGAATTCACACTGATGACCAATCCGTAAAACCCGTCCAGAAAGCCCAGTTTTATAATATAATCTCTGAATAATCTCCAGACCGGATGGAAAAAGATATTGAAGTAACTTGCTTTGCGGTTTTCCTTAAAATAAGCTCCCGCAACAATTGTGGAAAATTTATTGATTTGCTCAATATGCTCATTAATGCTGTAATACGAATAATGGTAGAGGTCACCTTTTATAAATTTTCTGGTAGAACCTTTCTCCAAAAGAAATTTATCATGAGGGTTCAATCCTCCCCACCGGCCTTTTCTGCTATCCCACAATCTCAGTTTTCTGGCCGGATACCAGCTGGTATGCCGTATCCACTTTCCACAATAATTTGTAAGACGGTTGAAATAATAGCCATCACATTGCCAGTTATTTTTAATCTCCAGAATCGACTCCTTTAACTGATCGGAAGGCTCTTCGTCTGCATCAAGTGACAAAATATGGGGGTATCTGGCCTGGGTTATTGCCCAGTTCTTCTGCTGAATATGTCCTTCGAAAGGATGTTGAATGAACCTCGCATTATAGGATCTTACAATTTCCTCCGTTTTATCTGTCGAGTAGGAATCGACCACAACAATATCATCGGCAATATCCTTAATGGATTCGAGGCATCGGCCGATGTTCTTCTCCTCGTTATAGGTTATAATTACAACAGATAATTTTGGCATATCATTCCTGGTAATAGATCCTTTTAACTCTCCGGGATATTCCTGTCAATATTTCATAAGCAATGGTATTTGCATAATTCGCAATATTACTGACCGGGTGTTCCTTCCCGAAAATAATAACCTCATCTCTTTCTGTAACATCAAGCCCCGTTATATCGATCATACACATATCCATGCATACATTTCCGATAAGAGGTGCAAGATGGTGATTTATCATAAATTTACCAATTCCGTTTCCAATTGATCTTGGTATACCATCGGCATATCCTACCGGAATGGTAGCAATTTTTTTATAATCTCCGGTTTTTCCAGCTCTGCCGTATCCGACCGTTTCACCCTCATTAATCTCTTTTATCTGCGATATTCGTGTCTTGAAGGTAGAAACCTCACCAATGTTCTCACCGGAAAAACTGCTTACCCCATAAAGACCTATACCGGGACGCACCATATCGAATTGTGCATCGGGAAATCTCTCAATCCCTGATGTATTTAGTATATGACGCAAGAATGGATAACCAAGGTTTTTTTTCAGCCTGACGCAAAGTTCCTTAAATGTCAGTATCTGTTCCTGGGTAAAGCTGTCGTGGTCCACCTCATCACTTGCTGCAAGATGTGAAAAAACCGAAACTACCTTGACGGGATTCTTTTTAATTCTCCTAACAATTTCATTACTTTCTTCCACGGAAAAACCCAACCGGTGCATTCCCGTATCGACTTTAATATGTATAGGGTAAACCCCTAAAGCATTAATTCTCAAGTATTTGCAGAATTTATCCAGTATCCTCATGCTGTAAATTTCAGGCTCAAGATTGTATTTAACGATGAGGGGGAAATCATTTTCCTCAGGACTCATAACCATAATGGGAGTCTTTATGCCATTCTTTCTGAGGTTAATGCCTTCATCAGCATAGGCAACTGCCAGGTACTCCACGTTCTGATATTCAAGTAATTTTGCGATCTCATATCCCCCGCTTCCATAGGAAAAAGCCTTGACCATTGCCATCATCTTCACACCTGATTTTAATACCGATCTGTAATAACGGTAATTCTCAAGCAAGGCATTCAGATTGATCTCAAGGACTGTCCGGTGAGCTGACTCTTGCAAATAAGAGGATATCCTTTCAAATTCATATTTTCTTGCCCCCTTCAATAAAATGGCTTCGTCGGAAAAATTATAAGAAGGCAACTCCTTTAAAAAACTTTCAGTATCAGAATAAAAAGAAGTCTCCCGGGGAAAAAATTTTTTATGAATTAATAATTTTTTACCTATTGCAATTAATTTATCGATGCTTCTCACAGAGATCATATCCGCCAAACGCTTATAAAGTTCCTTGCTTTCAATCCCGGTTTGAAATATATCCGAAATAATGACTGTTTTTTTTCTGTGCTGAACCTGAAGGTCCAGATAGTCG
This sequence comes from uncultured Bacteroidaceae bacterium, assembly GCA_964426915.1. Classification (GTDB taxonomy): domain Bacteria; phylum Bacteroidota; class Bacteroidia; order Bacteroidales; genus CAYRTD01. The sequence goes on from CAYRTD010000183.1 coordinate 3,414, forward strand.
AGAGCATTAGATACGGAAATTAGATCAGAATTGTAACTGTCATTAATAATAGTACAATTATTGTCTCCCTTGAGAATCTCCATTCGCATGGAAACCGGTTCAAGGTTCTGAACAGCCTTTTGAATAAAGGAGCTTGTGAATCCCTGCTCAAAAAGAAAAACAATGACATGGGTACAATTTTCAATGGATGCATAATCCCTGAAACCAGTGTGTATTATGGCACTTGTTTTTCCTTCCAGGCGAATGCTGCTTCCTTCCATAGATACTTCCCTGGTGATATGGTAATCGCAATCTCCGGATATACCCCAGGATACAAGTTTATCATCATTATACATTTTTCGGGCTTCCTCGTGTATAACCTTATAATCTGCACAATAGATAATCTTATCTGCAGTGGCAAACAATTTCATTTTTTCAACCGCCTTATCATAAAGAGACGAAAAATTTTCCTGGTGAGCTTCGCCGATATTCGTCATAATACCAATTTCCGGCCGGATCATTTTATACAGTCTCAGCATTTCCCCGGGCCTGGATATTCCCGCCTCAATAACAGCCATATTGTACTTATTATCAAGCATAAACAATGAAAGGGGAACACCGGCCTGGGAATTGTAGCTCTGTGGGCTTCTTATTATCCGGGTTTTTTCACCTATTGCCTGATAGATCCATTCCTTTACTATGGTTTTTCCGTTACTACCGGTTATTCCGACCAGCGGCGACTCAAAACTTTTTCTATGCCATGCGGCCAGTTCCTGTAATGCATCCAGACAATTACTGACAATTACGAAAGACGCATCCTCATGCCTGATATCCTCAGGAATCCTTTCAACGATAAAGCATTTTACTTCCGACCGTATCAGGTCGGATATATAATCATGGCCGTCATTTCTTTCACCTGAAAGCGCTACAAACAGACTGCCATCGGATATAAAATACTTCCGGCTATCGATAAAAATATTGTTAATTTCCAGATCAGGATCACCCTTAAGCACACCCCCAACAATATTCGCTATTTCTTTTATCCGAATTTTCATTTAGGTTTAATCTTTTTTTCAAGCGTCCGGGCATCATAGAAACATTTACGGCAAAGGGGCTCATAGGCCTCGGTTTCACCAAGCACAACAAGTTTATCGCCTTCCTGTAAACGATGCGAATGATGGGCCAGGTTTCCGCAACGAACACAGATAGCATGAACCTTGGTAACATACTCAGCTGTTGCAAGCAAACCGGGTATGGGACCGAAGGGTCTTCCCAGGTAGTCAATGTCCAGCCCCGCAACAATGACCCGAATGTTCTGCTCAGCAATTTTATTACAAACCTCTATCAGTCCCATATCGAAAAACTGAGCCTCATCTATCCCTACCACATCAACGTCGCTGGTGAGCAAAAGTATATTAGACGAGGACGAAACCGGCGTTGATTGTATTGTATTCTCGTCATGCGAAACAACTTCCTCCTCTGAATAACGAGTATCGCTAATGGGCTTGAAAATTTCCACTTTCTGCCTGGCGATACGTGCACGCTTCAGTCTTCTGATCAATTCTTCCGTCTTCCCTGAGAACATGGAACCACAGATAACCTCTATTGATCCGACCCTGTTATCTCTATTTATTGAATATTCAAGAAACATTGAATAAGATAATCCTGATATTATCGTTATTTTTGCAAAGAAAAATTTTGAGAAACTTTTATCTTACAATTAAATATGGGATTTAAAAACACTATCGAAATCATCACTAAAGATATACAAGAATTGGAAAAGATTGTCAGGAATTTTGAAAATTATTCCAGGATACCCGGAATAGATCTTGACCTTGCACTGGATAAAACACGGAATCTGTATGAACTTCTGCTGATGATCAGAGAATACGAAAGGGAAAGCAGTCAGAACGATCCTCCTTCCAAAAATAAAAATGAAATACAAAGCGGAAGCCACGCAGAAAAACCTGAACAACCTGCAACGGAGGAAAGTCGGGGAAATATTTATCCCGATAAAGTCGAGTTTATTGATGAAAATACCCAGGAAGAAAACAATAAGCCTGTAAATGAAGAAAAACAGGCTTATGAAGAAAAAAAAACAGACCCTGAACCCCCTGTTGAAAAGAACGGTTCTTCTCTAAAAGATAAAATTATTGCTGAGAAATTTCAACAACACAATGACTTTCTGAATGAAAGGATTGGAGGAAATAAAACAGGAAAGGATCTCTCGGCTAAAATACAATCCACCCCTATTAAAAGTATTTCCGGAAGCATGGGGATCAATGATAAATTCTTTTTTATCCGGGAACTTTTTAACGGAAATGCGGAAAATTTCCATCTCGCAATGAAGACCCTTGACGATGCTTCCAATTTTAATGAAGCATATAACTACCTTCTGAATACTTTTGAATGGGATATGGACAGTGAGACTGTGCAACAATTACTGAATCTCATTCGACGAAAATTTATCAGTACCGGAAATGGCTAAGCTCTATCTCGTACCCACCCCTATAGGCAACCTTGAGGATATTACCCTGAGGGCCCTTGATATTCTTAAAAAAGCAGACATTATCCTTGCCGAAGACACACGAAAAAGCTCAATTCTTCTTAAACACTATGGGATCAGTACCCCTATGAGAGCATTTCACAAATTTAATGAGCATAGGAGCCTGAGCAAATTCGTAGATTTAATACTTCAGGGAAATACCCTCGCCCTCATTTCTGATGCGGGTACTCCCGGAATATCCGACCCGGGCTTCCTTCTGGTAAGAGAATGTATTAAAAATGATATTGAAATTGAAACCCTGGCAGGCCCCACAGCTTTTTTACCTGCCCTTATAAACTCAGGACTCCCAACCGACAGATTCTGTTTTGAAGGTTTTCTTCCCCAAAAAAAAGGAAGGCATAAAAAAATGGAAGGCCTGGTAAATGAAGAACGCACCATGATCTTCTACGAATCCCCCTACCGGCTTCTCAAAAGCCTGGAATTATTCACACAATATTTTGGTAAAGAAAGAAGGGCTTCTGTATCGCGGGAACTGTCCAAACTCTATGAGGAAACCATCCGCGGCAGCCTGGAAGAACTGATTGCTTATTATTCGGATAAGACGGTGAAGGGGGAGATTGTGTTGGTGGTTGGGGGGAAGGAGGGGAAGGGAAGGTAATCGGTGATCGGTGATCGGTGATCGGTGATCGGTGATCGGTGATCGGTGATCGGTAATCGGTGTGATCGGTATCGGTAATCGGTGTGATCGGTATCGGTAATCAGTGTGATCGGTAATCGGTAATCGGTGTGATCGGTATCGGTAATCAGTGTCTTTCACCATAAACCCATACACCTATAAACCTATAAACCAATAAACCAATAAACCTATAAACCTATAAACCCATAAACCAATAAACCTATAAACCAATAAACCCATAAACCTATAAACCAATAAACCCATAAACCTATAAACCCATAAACCTATAAACCAATAAACCTATAAACCCATAAACCTATAAACCCATAAACCTATAAACCTATAAACCCATAAACCAATAAACCTATAAACCCATAAACCAATAAACCTATAAACC
>CAYRTD010000184.1:0-6902 GCA_964426915.1 uncultured Bacteroidaceae bacterium
TAGTCTCACTGATTTAACACTGAATGAGTATATCGGACATTATGGACAGATACTACATAAAGCTTAACAAGATCGATTCCCAAAGTTTCATGGCAGGCATTTCGTTGAAGCATGAGTTCTTTTCAGAGAAAAAAAATCACTAATCCTCCATTTCTATTTTATTACTGATGTCAAGCACTTCATAAAGTTGATTCAGCTTAGAGATAATCTTACGGTTTTCCGGATTTTTTTCATGGGCTTTCTCGAATGCCGAAAGAGCAGATTTAAAGGCATCGGCAGATCTTTCTTTTTCTTTCTTGTATATCCTGTTATTAGTGATTGCTCTTGCTTTCATATCGATTTCCACTCCGATATTGTAATAACAGTTGCCTATATTGGTATATATTTTTAATTCATTGGGAGCCAGGGTAAGAGCTTCTTCATAAGCTTCGATGGCCTTATCGTAATGTTCCGTTTTTTGATAAATCAAGCCTTTTGTATAAGGAAATATATAATTCAGAGGACTTATTAAGGATGCACTGTCCAGGAGATCCACAGCCTTTTCGATATCAGCAGTTTTGTAAAACAGATCTGCCAGGATTAGCACCAGCTCTTCATTATTTTCGTAAAGATCAATTCCTTCAAGGAGCACGTTTTTTGCCGATATGGTATCTGCATTTTCCAGATGTATGGTGGATAACAAATGAGGGATATTTGGCGAATGATTTTCCTTGTTCAGCCTGGTGAAGTAATCTGTGGCTTTTTCCCAGTCCTTACTCAGATATGCGGCAAGTCCTGCATTATATATTAGATTAGGATTCATTTCCACGGAGATAACAGGGCTTCGATTTATCTGCATTGCTTTTTCAAATGCCTTCAAAGCCTCTTCAAATCTTTTTTCACTAAAAAGATTTTCTCCTAATTTCTGAAAATCATTTGCCAAGAGCACATATAGGGGGGCAAGCTGATCTTCAAATCGTTCCCTTTTATTAAGCTTACGGGCTTTTTCATAGGATTCGAAAGCTACATGAAGCTGATCGGGATAAAGCTGGTATTTTTTCTTGTTATTATTTTTGAGCCCTTTTTCGTATGCAGTCTGGGCCAAGTAACCACGGGTATACCAGGTCCTATACCATTTACTGGTGTTTTCCTCCTTTATTGCTTCCTCAATTGCTTTTTTTGCATCCTCGTATTTCTCAGATTCAATAAGATGAAATACTGCAACTACTTTACTTTTTTGTGCATGTACGGACAAAGAAAAAGCCGGAAAAATGAATATGAATAAAAGGAATTTTCTGATCATTATCCTGTTTTTATATGAGCAACGAAAAGGCTATTTGTTTTGTTGCTCGCGTATTGAAAATGATGAATATATTTCTTCGATTATTCAACAGGGGTGAATTTAGCGACAAATTTATCAATTTCCACATAATTAATATCCGAAATACTTTTTTCCACCTTAGCCACTTTCTTCACTATGGCTTTTTCCAGGAAATTCATTTTTTCGAAAATAAATTCTCCCCCTGCCATAGCAATCGCATGGCTATGATCTCTCAGCTTCTCGGGGAATGCATTCCTGAATTCCTCTTCAAGTTGCTCTTTTTGCATCCCACACATGAACAATCCTGTTTCTTTTTCAAGCAGGATTTCGAGATTTTTTTCACAGAAATCTTTCACCCTTTTTTGTATCATACCTGCATGAATGGACCCACCGATGATCACCCTGTCATATTTAGAGATATCCGGATTTCTGTCCTTTCGGAGATTTATTATGTCTTTTTCTTCAACTTTTAGCTTTTCAGCTATTTGAAGGGCTACTTTTTCTGTTGTGCCATGTTTTGAAATGTAAATGATTGCTGTTTTCATTGAATTTATTTTTTTGGTTTACTCTTTAATTGATTTATTTAAGGCGTTTTCAATAGCTTTTAAAATAATCTTACTGCTTACGGTTGCTCCGGAAACTACATCCAACTCCACAGTTTGATATCTAATCACAGAGTCAGTCAGCGTCTCTGCTTTCTTCCCTATTCCTGTTTCGTGCTTTATCACTTCTATATTTTGAATTCTTTTATTCCTGATTGCTACTGCAATTTCTGCCTTCACCATTTTTGTTGAAGCGCTGCCACAGTAGCTGCCGGATTTGGCTTGTTGAAGTTCCGGCATTGTTAATTGCATCTCTATTACTTCTTTGGGAGTACTGCAACCTCCAATTATTAGTAATATGATTCCTGTTATATAATGAATATTTACTTTTTTCATCGTTTTAAGTTTTTCAAGAGTAAAACTGTAAAGACCAAACTTGTAATGGTTAGCACACCAAAAACACTTGCAATGGTATAATCTTCGCTTATTCCGCGTACTACCAGCATAATTACCATTCCTGCAAGGGCTATGGTCAGGATCATCATGAATACAAGAGAGAGCCCTGCGATAAGATAACCGGTACTTTTTCCTTTCATAAGCAGAATACCGCCAATTATAAGTGAGGGTAATGCAAAGGCCATATCCAGAACATGAACAGGATTTACAAGGAGATCATAATTGGAGACATCTTCCGGAATAGTGTTGGTGATTAATGCCGGAATAACAGATTTGAGCCAGAGTGCATAAAACACAGCAGCCACAAATATGAGGTAAATACCAATAGCTTTTCCGGGTGGATTCTCAAACCAGATCGCAATATCCTGCTTTAACATATCCTTCATATAAAGGATGAAGGCAAAGAGGGAGAGTCCCAGTGTTGCCGTATAAAGTAAAAACATTTGATTGAAATGTATTCCCATGCTGTAGATCACGAAAGAATACATAATATATGCCAGTGTTCCTCCCAGTAAAAATGCCGCAATTTTATTGTTTTTGTTGGTGTAATAGAGTGAGATAAGTAGCAATGGCACAACCAGGAAAAGATCCACCAGGTCCTGTCCGGTTCCCTGTGCTGCCATTGAAGCGACCTCTCTTTCATAAGTGCCGTGAAAAAAGCCACCGGCAATAGAAACAATTGTCAATGTAATTGAAAGCAAAACTGACAGGATGTTGATTGTTTTTAAATTCTTGAAGTTCATAGTGATAATTATTTTTGAGTTAATTAATTAAGTTTCCATGTAATTCCAAAAGTCATATAACTGAGAGCGGGCATATCTCCCACCTGGTAAAAATCGTTGTAAACTGCCTGTGCTGACCGGAATAAGCCGAAATAAAGTCCCGGGTTGTATTTTTCATTTATCCGGAAAGGAGATAATTCAATGGCCATTGCAGGTCCCAGGGTAAAGGAACTTGTTGAATAATCCGGAAGTGAACCTTCTGCGGATAACTGATTTATCATTGATATACCGGGAGAAATGCCGAGTTTGAATTTCACCTTTCCTTCGGGATTTTTTCCTTTAAATAATCTCATATTCACGGTCAACGGAACTCTGAATTGAGTAGTAAATAACTGCCTAACACCTGTGTAATTATTTGCTATGTCAGAATAGTTAAATGTCTGTTTATTCCCAATCAGGTCAAGACCGGTCTCAAATGATACAAAGCTCGTAAAATACTCATAGTGAATTGCAGCATGGATCCCTTTACTTGTTGCACCTGTAAAACCATCAGGAGTGGTATTCTCCAATGTGTTGAAATCAGTATTTTCGATGATCCCGCCTTTTTGAATTCCTGCATTTATCCTGAAGGAGGGAGAAGGGTTTGTTGTCTTTTTTGTTACAGAACATGATGTCAATATAATTATTAACATCATAACGCTAAATTTTATTAACGAATTCATTTTATTTTAATTTTTTAATTATTCAATGTTGCTTAAATAAACACTGTTTACCAGTGGGGCAAATTTTTTTATGGAAACTTAAGTATTCCGTCAATCATAGAATTTATTCCCATTTGAATATATTTTTCTGTTTCGGGAGTACCGGGTTTTAATTCTTTATTCACTATAACCAGATTAAATCCCCTGAGAAAACCAAATAGCTGATCTGTTTTTTCATCAATGTTTTCTATGGGCATATTCAGTGCTTCATAACTTTTTCGAATATCCAGCTTAACTCCTTCAATTAATTTTTGCTGGCTAGGGCCGGGATCATAATTTTTAAAATGCAGCAGATATACAACAGCCTTGTAATAATTTGGTGCTCCTAATGCATTATTTATATTATTCCTCAGCTGAAAGGAAATAAGTTCCCTGGGATTCGAATAATCGAACTCTTTTCTGGTTTCCTTCATTTGATTCACTGAAATTTCAAATCCTTTTTCGATGATTTCCCTGAGAAGGTGGTCTTTATCCTGAAAATACAAATATACAGTTCGTGGAGAATACTCGATGCTTGCTGCAACCTTCCTGATCGTGCACTTTTCAATTCCCTGACTGATCAATAATACAGCAGCTGCATCCAGAATTTTCTGTCGTAACTCCTCTTTTTCTCTTTCTTTTCTTTCTTGTATACCCATTGTTTTATTAGTAAACGATGTTTACTATGCAAACATAGTATATTTTATTTAAAAAATCAAAAAAAATATTATCTGGAATTGTATTTTTTCGCCCAAACCCTCTAATCGGCTTTACTCATGGTGAGTTTACCATGTTCAATTCCTTTAACAGCAATAAGCTTATCTGCCATTTCGGTAAGTCTTGCTGCTTTTCCTTTCACGGCAACTAATTCCATGGTATGATCCTTATCGATAATAAATTGCTGAGAAGACAGCACTTCATCGTGGTAATCATGCTGAATGTTGGATAAATGACTGATTATTTCTTTTTTGGAATGTTTATATACCAGGTTTACGGAACCGGCAACAATGTTATTGCACTGCCACTTTTTCTCTATTAAATTTTTATGGATCAATTGTCTGATTGCCTGTGACCGGTTTGCAAACTGATTGTTTTTTACATAAAGATCAAGCTCTTCCAGCAATTCCTTCTCAAGTGATACCCCAAATCTTACAACTGACATTTTTTTTCTTTTTAATTAAAATTTGTTTTCCATATGAAAGTGGCGGATGTCAAAATTAGAATATTTTTTTTAAAATGATTTTTTTTGAAAACTTCCCATGACCCATCCGAAAATTTTCTTCTGTTGCCAATACCGGAAAACGGAGTTCGTAATATAGTTGTTTATCCATGAAGTGAAGAGCGAACGGAGCGATGTAAGCGACTTGAGCGAAGAAAAGAATCGAAGGAAGCGAGGAAAACGAGCGGCTCTGTTACATCCCGGAAAAAGGCCTATATCCTCTACCGATTCTATAAATCCATGCAACAAAGAAACAACCCATTTTTCAGATGCTTTAGCCGCTTACATCGCTAAAGTCGCTAAAGTCGCTAAAGTCGCTAAAGTCGCTAAAGTCGCTAAAGTCGTCAGCTAAGCGATGGACAGATACGAATGTAAAGCTACTTCACCTGGGGCTTTAAAATGATCTTACCCCTCGCTCTCCCTGTTTCACTGTATTCATGCGCTTTGCGAACATCCATAAGTTTAAATTTCTTGTCCAGGATAACCCTGATATTCCCCAGTGCTATCTGATCACGTACCCATTTAATATCATCAGCTTTGTTTTTCAGGAGGACCATTTTTACTTTTTTATTACTGAAAAGGCTTGTAACATACTGATCAAAGTAAGTGCGGGGAGAAAGGTTTAATTTTATAAGAATACCATGATCGTAGAGGTTTTTTTTAACCTGAAGAAATTTTTTATTCCCAACGGCATCGAGTATTATATCATACTTATCATCTTTCCGGTTCCAGTTTTCTTTCGTATAATCAATGACCCTGTCTGCCCCCAGCGATTTAACAAGCTTTTTATTGCTTGTGCTGCAAACACCTGTCACTCTGGCCCCCAGTAATTTTGCAATTTGCACAGCGTATGTACCAATTCCGCCCGAAGCACCGTTGATCAGTACTTCCATATCTTCTTCCAGGCCGGCATGATCCCGGAGTGCCTGGAGTGATGTAGCTCCTGTGACTGCCAGTGTACAGCCTTCTTCAAAACTTGTTTCCTCCGGGAGAACCACTGCATTTTCTTCTTTCACACAGAAATATTCCGCATATGTTCCCCCTGTATGACTTTTTCCTGCAAAAACCCTGGTGCCGGTTGTTATTTTTGAAACATTTTCTCCGGTTTTTTCTACAATCCCGGAAGCTTCAACACCAAGGTAAATGGGAAATTTCCTGCCTGTAATGATTTTAAGTTTACCCTTCCTTACTTTCCAGTCGACCGGATTGACAGAAATAGCTTTTACCTTCACCTGTATCTCATCAGGTTTTGGCTCAGGAGTTACAACGTCAACGTATTCAAGGACCTCTGGTCCTCCGTATCTGTTAATAATTACAGCTTTCATTTGTTGGGTTGGAATGATTATGGAGTAAAGGTAGTAAAAATGGGGGAAGTAAGAAGTAGGAAGTAAGAAGTAAGAAGTAGGCAGTAGGGAAGGAGTCAGTAGGAAGTAGGAAGTAGGCGGTAAGAAGTAAGCAGGAGGCAGGAAGAAGTAAACAGTGTGGGTAGTGGACTGGATGGCTGTTCAGAGAGAGCTCATAGAAATATACGGACAAGTATGAGAAACTTATAATGGCATACTTTTTCGGTGACCGGTGATCGGTGATCGGTTTGGACCAATTAAAAATCAGAAAGGGCAAAAAGCCAGTGACACACTTTTCTGGGTACTCCCTAGACTTTACTTTATTACCCACGTACTTTATCCTTTCACCCACGTACTTTATGCTAATACCCACGGGCTTTATTCTTCTACCCAAGTACTTTACGCTAATACCCACGGCCCCGGATTAAGGTATGAAGATTACCATTCACCTCCCTCTCGATAGATTTTTCCCCCTCGCTGACAGAAACTCCAAACATCCTGGCAATTTCTCCACCGGGATCGGAAGGAGAGAGAGGTTTCTCCCTCAAATCCTCCGCTATCGCTCCGGATTTTCAGTCGA
>CAYRTD010000185.1:0-6885 GCA_964426915.1 uncultured Bacteroidaceae bacterium
GCAGGTAAAAAGGACAGCCACGCAAACCATCGCCTGCAGAGGGACTGAGCCCCCCCTCATCATTGCGATACCAGTTAAAAGAATACCCATGCAGACCAACGCCTGCAGAACGACTGAGAGCCCCTTATCATTACCCTGCAGGTTAAAAGAATACCCATGCAGTCCATCGCCTACGGAACGACTGAGAGATCCCCTCTCACCATTGCGCCGCAGGTAAAAAGGACAGCCACGCAAACCATCGCCTGCAGAGGGACTGAGCCCCCCTCATCATTGCGATACCAGTTAAAAGAATACCCATGCAGTCCATCGCCTACGGAACGACTGAGAGATCCCCTCTCACTATTGCGCCGCAGGTAAAAATGATACCCACGCAGAGCGACAAAGAGATCCCCCCCTCACATTTGCATTGCAGGTCAAGGGGCTAGGGAATGCTAATAAATGGTAGTGGGGGGGTGGAGCAGATCCCGGTCGCTGCGCTCGTCGGGATGAGTTCGACTTGGGCACTTTTCATAAGCCCTGTGGGCTTTTGAAAAGTGAGTCTTACTCACTTTCCTTTACTGAAATTGAACCGCAAAACAATCTGTAAAATCAGGCTTCAGGATCAGCCTGATTTTCACATCCCCGGAATCAGGCTCCCAACGTGGCAACCATTACAGCTTTTATGGTATGAACACGATTTTCAGCTTCATCAAACACAATGGATTTATCAGATTCGAAAACCTCTTCGGTAACCTCCATTGATTCAAGTCCGAATTTCTCATATATGTCTGCCCCTACTTTTGTTTCCCTGTTATGAAATGCCGGAAGGCAATGGAGAAATTTTGCATTCGGATTTTTTGTCATCTCCATTACCTTTTTATTGATCTGGTAATCCTTTAAAAGCTCGATTCTTTCCTTCCAGGTCTCTTCAGGTTCTCCCATAGATACCCAAACATCAGTATAGAGAAAATCAACTCCCTCAACAGCTTCTGCCACATCTTCAGTGATGGTTATTTTAGCACCGGTTTGTTTTGCAATTTCCCTGCAGGTTTTCACAAGTTCCTCTGAAGGCTGAACAGGACCGGGTGCAGCGGCCCTGAAATCCATTCCAAGCTTAGCGGCACCTACCATAAGAGAATTTCCCATATTATTCCTTGCATCACCCAGGTAACAGAAGCTTATCTCGTTTAAAGCTTTTCCCGAATGTTCCTGCATGGTCATAACATCTGCCAATACCTGCGTAGGATGATATTCATTTGTAAGGCCATTCCATACTGGTACTCCTGAATACTCGGCAAGTTCTTCGACTATCTCCTGACCAAACCCCCTGTACTCAATTCCGTCATACATGCGGCCCAGGACACGTGCCGTATCCTTCATAGATTCCTTATGTCCTATCTGTGTTCCGGATGGCCCGAGATAAGTCACATGCGCTCCCTGATCATGAGCAGCGACCTCGAAAGCACAACGTGTACGGGTGGATGTTTTTTCGAAGATCAAAGCAATGTTCTTCCCTTTAAGCTTTTGCTGTTCGGTACCGGCATATTTTGCATTTTTCAGATCAACAGATAATTGCAATAAATATTTTATCTCCTGAGGAGTAAAATCAAGAAGTTTAAGAAAATGTCTGTTTCTAAGATTGAAAGCCATGATATTAATATCGTTTAATTATTAAATAATAACAGAGTACTCTGTTTTTTATCCGTAAAAGGACATCTTATGAGAATGTAAAAATAGCACTTTCAAAGTCAATCTTCATAATTCATGGTGATTTTCGTTCCATATTTTTTATCCTGCAGTTTAAAGGCTTCGGTGATTACACTTTTTTTCCCTCCCTGCTCGATAAACTGAAGGCAGGCCCTGATTTTAGGTGCCATACTACCTTCTGAAAACTGACCTTCGTTGAGATAACGTAGGGTATCGGCATGATTGAGAAATTCCTTCACTCTCTGTTCAGGAGTGTTATAGTTCAGGTAAACATAGGGAACATCCGTTAAAATATAGAATTCATCCGCCCCAATCCTTGCCGCCAGAAGCGAGGAGGCCAGATCTTTATCAATCACTGCCTCAGAAGGCCGGATGTCTTTCTTCTCATCAAGATAAACGGGTACTCCTCCCCCACCCGCAGCAATCACTATTGTACCCTGTCTGGCCAGCGTTTCAACCACTTTTTCGTTAATGATTCCTATGGGTTTGGGAGAAGGAACCACGCGTCTCCAGCCATTTTTCACCTTAACTTCCTCCTTAAATTTCCAGCCTTTAGAAGCAGCGATCTCATCTGCTTCTTCCTTGTTATAAATCTTACCCACCCTTTTTGTCGGATTCTGAAAAGCTTCGTCATCCTTATTAACCATTACCTGGGTTACGAGTGTAACGACTTCTTTATCTATTCCATGTTTCGTAAGAACATTACGAAGCATTCTTTCAATCATATATCCAATTCCTCCCTGAGAATCCGCCACACAAATGTCAAGTGGCATTTGCGGAATTTTATACATAGTTTCCCCGGCATCGTTCCGCATAAGGATATTGCCAACCTGGGGGCCATTACCATGAGAAATCACCAGATCGAAACCATCCCTTAACAGGAATATAAGGTTTTCAAGGGTATCGGTAGTATTTTGTTCCTGTTCCTCAATAGTACCAACCTGATCATTTCTGAGTAAAGCATTTCCCCCCAGTGCTACAACTGCAAGTTTTTTCATTTATTTTTTTTTAAAGTACAAATCTATATATTTAAAGTACTCGGAAAGCATTCTCTATAATTGTTATATAACAATGTTCTCTAACGTGAACTCTAATAAATAATATACATTTGAACCCTACATGCCCCTTAAGCATTGTTAAAAACTATTTTCAGTAAGTGGAGATATTTTTTTACCTTTATCAATTATTTCTCTAAGGACATAAACTATTCATTTTGAAATTGTTAGTGAGGCTTTTAACCGTATTTTTATTATTAATTTTGTCTTTTGGATGCAACAGGGACAAAAAACCTGAAATGATCGATGTAAAGCTTATCGAATATAAGGTTAATTACATTGATGACAGAGCAGGTTCGATCCCGACAAATATTTTGCCGGGAAAAATGACCCTGATATTTCATGATCATAAAGCCCTGACCAATATTGAAGGATTTTTGGGCCAGTTTTCACTTTCATACCTTGCTGATCTGAAAAACAGGAAAGTTATAACCATGCTTAAATTGTTTGATAAAAATTATTATCATGAAGGAAAAGCAGGTGAATTACCTGTGGGAGTTCCTGCCCTGGAAAATATAGAGATCGAGGAAACAAAAGATTCTGCCGTGATCCTGGATTTCCTCTGCAGGAAGTATGTTTTACACTCCAATAACCTTAACAGCAGGGAGATATGGAGTACAGAGGAGATAGATATTAAAAACCCTAACATCACTACTTTTTACCGGGAGATACCCGGTGTTCTATTGCAATTTTATTCACAGCTGAGCGTTCTTAAAATGCTCCTGACCATTGAGCGATATCAGGAAAAGACCATTAGCAGTGAAATAATGATGGTTCCTGATCATTATAAAGAAATATCAAAAGTAGCAATGGAAAAAACACTTATCGAACTTTTTAAATAAAACCCGGGATTTTTATATGGTGAAAAAGAAAAAGAAAAACATTGTAAAGTTTTTCAGGGCTATCATAAATTTTTTTAAAGATGAAAAGTTCAGGATTACCTTTGGTACCTTCCTGATACTATTTGCCATTTATATGATCCTGGCTTTTGTTTCGTATTTTTTCACATGGAAAACAGATCAGGATTTTCTGTGGGCATCGGTATTTTCCGGCCCTGAAATAATAGTTGATAATCACGCAGGAAAAGCAGGAGCATGGCTTTCAGCACTTTTCCTGAACCGGTGGTTTGGTCTGGCAAGCTTTACCATACCGCTGTTTTTAATCATACTTGGCATTAATCTTATCGGTTTTAAAGTTTTTAAAATCTGGAAATCTTTCAGACACCTTCTTATCCTGACCATTCTGATCTCTGTCCTGCTCGGTTTTATTTTCGGGAAAAGTACTGATTTTTTAGGCAGCGGCCCCGGTGGTGCTCACGGGTATTTTCTTAGCCGCTGGCTAACAGCCACTTTAGGCATTGCCGGTACTTCCTTCCTGTTATTTATCCTTTTTATGGGATTTATTCTGTACAGTTTCAAAGCTATACCCATAAAAGCTATCTTCCATAAAAAAGGGGAAAAACCAGAAAAGGAAGAAGAGGAGATGAGTCATGATAAACCCGATCAGGTGAATGAAGCAGCCGAAACAAATGAACATGAGCTTGATTTTGAGATAAGTGAAATGGAAAACGCTGAATTAACGAATACAAATCAAAAAAAAGATTCAGCTCCCGAGGGTGTGCCTGCCGAAACAGATCATGAAAATATTGAAATGACAGTAGAGCATGTTAACGAAGAAGAGAGCCTGGCCGACAAAACCATCAGGGAAGATTATGATCCATTGCTCGATTTGTCCACATATAAATACCCCGACCTTTCTTTACTGAAAGACCATGAAACAGGAAATCCGACTGTCAGTAATGAAGAGTTGATCAGCAATAAGAATAAGATCATTGAGACCCTTGCCAATTATAAGATCACCATCGACAAGATCAAGGCTACTATTGGACCTACGGTAACCTTATATGAAATAGTTCCTGCTCCCGGAATAAGGATTTCGAAAATAAAAAACCTGGAGGATGACATTGCACTCAGCCTTGCTGCTCTCGGGATCAGGATAATAGCACCTATACCCGGAAAGGGCACTATTGGAATTGAAGTTCCCAACCAGCAGCCAAGGATTGTAAGCATGAAAAACGTGCTGTCAACAAAAAAATTTCAGGAAACAAAATTTGAACTTCCCGTTGCACTGGGAAGAAATATTTCCAATGAAACTTATGTATTCGACCTGACAAAAATGCCACACCTTCTGATGGCAGGTGCTACCGGACAAGGGAAATCGGTGGGATTGAATGCCATAATTGCCTCCCTTCTTTACAAAAAGCATCCGTCTCAGATAAAGTTTGTACTTGTGGATCCAAAAAAGGTGGAATTGACCCTGTATTCAAAAATTGAAAGACATTTCCTGGCTAAATTACCCGACACCGAGGAGGCTATTATCACGGATACCAGAAAGGTTGTGAATACACTCAAATCCCTTACCATGGAAATGGATGAACGCTATAACCTTATGCAAAAAGCACAAGTCAGGGATATTAAGGAATATAACTACAAGTTTATTAAGCGAAAATTAAACCCGGAAAAAGGTCACCGATACTTTCCTTACATCGTATTAATTATTGATGAGTTTGCAGACCTCATCATGACTGCAGGAAAAGAGATCATTGAACCAATTGCGCGACTGGCTCAACTCGCCAGGGCGATTGGTATCCATCTTATTATCGCCACACAAAGACCCACTACCAATATTATCACAGGACTAATCAAAGCCAACTTTCCGGCCCGTGTTGCGTTCCGTGTAATGTCGGTCATTGACTCCAGAACTATCCTCGACATGTCCGGCGCCAACCAACTGATAGGAAAAGGAGATATGCTTATTTCTTCCGGAAACGATACCACCCGCTTGCAATGTGCCTTTATAGACACCGATGAAGTAGAAAGTCTCACCGATTATATTGGATCCCAGAGAGGATACCCATCAGCACATGTATTGCCTGAAGTGGAAGATAGTGAAAACGAGCCTGATGCAGTTGACCTGAGCAAAAGAGATATGAAATTTGAAGAGGCAGCACGCCTGGTAGTTCATACACAGCAGGGATCAACCTCCATGATACAAAGAAAATTATCTCTCGGTTATAACAGGGCCGGCAGAATTGTCGATCAACTGGAAGCCGCAGGCATACTTGGCCCCTTTGAAGGAAGCAAGGCAAGAGAGGTGTTAATACAGGACGAAATTAGTTTGGAACAGATTTTGAGTAACATTGACTAAAAAATACTATGAAATCCATAATCTATTTCTGCCTTTTAGTGCTTCCTGCAAGCATATTTGCACAGGACAGCATTCAAGCCCAGGATCCGGAAGCTGAGCCATTTCTTGAGATTATTGCCGGGAAATTCAAAACTACAGAGCCCTATCAGGTTGAATTCCGTTATGAAATATATTCCGCCATGCACGATGCAAGGGTAACAGATTACGGATCTATAATTGTGAAGGGGAATATGTATAAACTTAAAACCGAAGACACAGAAGTGATCTATAATGGAAAACATCTGTGGGTATACAATCCTGAAGCAGGTGAAGTATATAAAAGTGAACCGGAAGAAGGGAACCCGGACCAGATGCTCGCCGATCCGTTCAGACTTCTCGGAGAATATAAAAAACATTATAAATACCTTTACAAGGGAGAAAAGAATATCGCCGGAAATACATTTTTTCAGATCGACCTTTATCCCGAAAACCTGGATGCCAATTATTCATTGCTCAGGATCTTATGCACAGAAGGAGAATATGATGTCCATTCCATAACCATGAAGCAAAAAAATGGAACCGAGATCACTGCATACATTAACGATCTCATAAAAAACATTAAAATCCCGGAAAGCACCTTCGTCTGGAATGAGGAAGCTCATCCTGATATACTCCTGATTGAAATGTAGTTAATAAGTGGTTACTCTTTATACATAAGTCGGTTCCGGTCAAACAGGTTGTCACCTTCATACATGCTATCAAATTCTCCTGGATTTCGTCCATTCCCGATAATGCGATTCCGGAATTGCATAACCGGGATTGCAATACGTCAATGTTTGGAGGGTTCAATTTTTTTAGACTTATGTATAAAGAGTCGCCACCCTGGGGGAGGGTTTGGGTGGGTCAAGAAGGAAGAATGCTTTCAGATTGTAAGTTCTTTTAAAATGATTATTACTTT
>CAYRTD010000186.1:0-6880 GCA_964426915.1 uncultured Bacteroidaceae bacterium
ACGAATACCGCTGAAATTTAACACTTAATGAGTATTTCGGACATTATGGACAGACTCTTCTAATTAGTGCCTGTCAATAGAGTCGAGAGTCTGGATCATAATGTTCGAGATCAAGGCGCGCAACCGCGTGTCGCTGAAGCTTTAGCGGAGGCACAAAATTTTAAACCGCAGTATACCAATGTATTCGAGGATTTAAAATTTTTGCAGCAACGCAGATATCGGACATTATGGACAGACTCTAATTAGGGAGAATTTACATTCCTAGTAGCTCCCTGGCATTTTCAACCGCCGCATTTGTGGTTTGTTCACCACTCAGCATTTTGGCGATCTCTGTCAAACGTTCTTCAGAATTTAATAAACGAAGACGAGTTTCGGTATGCTCATTTTTATCGGTTTTATATACCTGATAGTGTTGGCTTCCTCTGGCAGCTACCTGGGGTAAATGTGTGATGGCGAAAACCTGGCGGTCGCCGGCCATTTCTTTCATTATCAGAGAAACTCTGTGTGCGATCTCACCGGAAACTCCAGCATCAACTTCATCAAAAATTATTGTGGGAAGGCCCAGAGAATCTGAAATTATATATTTTAGACTTAACATCAACCTGGACAATTCTCCCCCTGATGCTACCCTGGCGATATCCTGAAGTTCAGACTTTTTATTTGCTGTAAACAAAAAGCTGACTTGATCATAGCCATGTTCTCCCGGTTCTCCCAAAGGTTCATTTCTTATCTTAAAGGCAGCATTTGGGATACCTAATTGTATTAACAGATCGGTGATCCTTTTTTGAAGTGCTTCTATTGAATTCGAGCGACTTTCGGAAAGTTGCTTTCCTGTCCTGCTCAGTTTCTCACGAATTTGAATGAGTTCTTTTTCCAATTCTTCAAGCCTGAAGTCATAAGAGCTTAAAATGTTTATCCTTTCATCCAGTTCTCGTGAAAAATTAATTAATTCTTTTTCATTTTCCTGTCCATGCTTTTTTAAAAGTCCAAAAATCAATCCGATTCTTTCTTCCAGAAATTCCTGGCGGGAAGGATCATGCTCAATTTTTTCTCCGGCATATTCGGCTTCCATTGCTATATCTTTCAATTCGATCAGGCAACTATTTATCCTGCCGGACAATTCTTCAGACATCTTATGAAAAGCTGTTACCCTGGCGAGCTCTGTCTCCATATCCCTGAGCTTCTTTATAACACCGTCCTGCTCATCACTAAGAGAATTATAACTGAAGATCAGCGCCTGTTTTATATCCTCGGCATGTTGTAATACTTCCAGTTCATTTTCCAGCACTTCCAGTTCACCATCCGAGAGTTTGGCATTTTCAAGCTCTTCATACTGAAAATTCAGAAATTCAAGCTCTTTCCTGTTTTCTGACTTATCGGAAAGTAATTGATTGTACTCCAGGCTTATCTTACGGTAATTAAGGTATTCCTTCCTGTATTCATTATAAATATCTTCATTTTTCGAGAATGCATCAAGCACCTGCAACTGGTAAAGATTACTGCCAAGATTCAGATTTTCATGTTGCGAATGGATATCTACAAGAGAATCGCCAATCTTTTTCAGAAGGGGTAGGTTAACAGGAGTGTCATTTACAAAAGCTCTTGATTTTCCATTAGGAGAAATCTCACGGCGAAGGATAAATGGCTCTGAATCATCGATATCGTTTTCAACCAATAAAGGCTTCAGAAGACGGGTATAGGTAAAAGTCCCTTCAATAATGCATTTCGCGTTTTTATCCTGTAATACTGAAAGATCAGCTCTCTGCCCAAGAATCAGCGATAATGCACCGAGTAGAATTGATTTACCTGCCCCTGTCTCTCCGGTAATAGTAGTTAAGCCTTCCCTGAAATCCACTTCCAGTTCCCTGATTATAGCATAATTACGAATAAAAAGAGAGCTGAGCATAATCGGTTAATTTTGACTTTCAATTATAGCCTTGTATTTATTGGAATTTGCCTGGTCAATTTCATTCAATATTTCAAAAGCCCGGTTTTTTTCTTCAGGAAAAGATTCTGAAAATATACTAACCAATTCATCAGATTTTGCATCAAAGATCAAATGCAGCGGCTGAAGAAAAGGATCAGGTTTTTGTCTGTATACTTTCTGTAAAAGTTCCAGGCTATTGGCAATCTCAGCTCTCCCCTCATTCACTTTAGAGTCCATCGCATCAAGACCCAAACGGTGATATTGGTATATAAACTGTCTTGTGGGAGTATATTCCGAATCAATGAAATCCTTTACCAGCCAATACCGGTTCCGGTGACTTGAATTATCGAAGGGTTTCCAGCCTTTTTCCTGGGCATTCTGAGCATTTTCTACCACCTTTTCAGCAGCGATCCAGAAAGGCTCTCCCCCTTCGGGGGCGAAAGAATCGTAATCCAGCGCTAAAACCGTATAGGCATAAAACGCAAGTATGGAAGTAAGATTGGAGATATGAGAATTTTCATCAAATTCAAGGGGCTCGAATTCTATATACTTGAAATGTATGTCATTGTCTACATAATTTAACATTACAGTATTGTAATTTGTATTAAAAACCGGTCTTCTTGACTGAATCTGCAAAGTCCCCCGGAATTCATCGGCCGAAATCTGTTCTGTTATATTAAACAGCATATTACATTCTATCCTTTCCTCGGGTCCGAAAACATGATTCGTCCAGATCCGGTTATTCATAAATTCATAGAGCTCGGTCTGAAGTGTCTCGAACACTTGTTTATTGGTTCCCTGTATCTGCTGAGTGACAATTTGTATGTTGCATTTCAGTTCCTGGCTGAACATAGTCACAGGAAGAAATACTAAAATCCAGAGCAATCTCAAAAACTTAATCATAATTTTTTAGACTTATAATCTTTTCAACAATATCTTTTGCTACTTCCTTCTTGGATTTTAACTCAAATTTATCAATATTATTGTTTTTATCAATAAGGCTGATCTTATTGGTATCGGTTTGAAACCCCGCACCGTTGTCACGAAGGGAGTTCAAAACAATGAGATCGAAATTTTTCCGTTCCAGTTTTGAGCGGGCATTCTCAACTTCATTATCGGTTTCCAGGGCAAAACCCACGAGCATTTGATCGGAACGCTTTAATTTCCCGAGTGAAGCCGCAATATCCCTGGTAGGCTTCAATCTAAGAAGCCAATCTTCCTTTTGACGTTTTATCTTGTTTTGGATCTTTTTTTCGGGTGTATAATCCGAGACAGCTGCGGACAGAACAGTTATGGCAGCCCTTGCAAAATAATCGTGACTCTCCCTGAACATATCTTCAGCTGTGGTAACCGGGATAATCATAATTCCCGGATGAGAGCAAGATACAGATACAGGTCCGCTAATAAGAACAACTTCAGCACCTTCATCGGCAAAGGCTTCAGCAATGGCATACCCCATCTTGCCTGAAGAGTAATTCCCAATAAACCTTACCGCATCAATTGCTTCATAGGTTGGACCTGCAGTAATAAGAACCCTTTCCGACCTTAGTTTTTTTTTTGGTTGAAGATGGATTGTACGATTTTGAGAATGTCTTCGGGTTCTTTCATACGCCCCTTTCCGGTAAGTCCGCTTGCCAGTTCCCCCGTTTCGGGTTCAATTAGGATATTTCCGTATTCCTGCAGGATCTTCACATTCTTTTGTGTGGAAGGATGTTTATACATATCAAGATCCATAGCAGGAGCAAAAGCAACCGGACATTTAGCACTAAGATATGTGGCAATAAGAAGATTATCGGCCTGACCGGCACTCATCTTGGCCATAGTATTTGCTGTAACGGGAGCGATAAGGAAAAGATCGGCCCATGCGCCAAAATCAACATGTGAATTCCAGCTACCGTGATCTCTGAAAAAATCGGAATAAACAGGGTAACCGGATAATGCCGAAAGTGTTCCGCTTGTTACAAATTTTTCAGCATAAGGACTAAGTAACACACGCACTTCAGCGCCTTCTTTAAGCAATAATCGTAAGAGGTTTACTGCTTTATAAGCGGCAATACTCCCGGTAATTCCCAGAAGTATTTTTTTTCCTTTCAGCGTCATTTATCTATTCTTCTTCAGCAGGTTTGTTTTCAGAAATTCTATGATATATCTGTCCGTCCAGATATTCCTGCAAGGCAATAAGACTGGGTTTAGGAAGTCTTTCATAAAACCTGGATATTTCAATTTGCTCCCGGTTCTCGAATACTTCTTCCAGATTATCTGTGTAATAAGCAAATTCCTCAAGTTTCCTGTTAAGCTCCTCTTTCATTTCCACACTGATCTGATTTGATCTTTTTGCCACAATCATAACTGCTTCATATATATTACCCACAGGCTCATCAAGACTTTTGATGTCATGGGTAATTGTAGTTGTCGGCGCATTGCTTTTTTTGTAATCTGTCATATCAATTTATAGTTAACCTAATTTAATTACTCTCTGTTTGTTCTATTTCTTGTCCCAATTCTTCCATTGATTCCTCATACATTAATTTTGCTTCAGATGAATGTTCACCATTCGGAAATTCACCGATGTATGAGTAATATTCATCGATCGTGGACTGAAAACGCTCTTTTTGCTTGGATTCCACACTATTATCAGCGAGGAGATAACTTGCGCGAAGAATGAGATATATTAATTGCTCCCGGTAGGAGGTATTGGGAAATTCACTCAGACTGTTCCTGAGCGCTATCAGAGCAGCTTTGTAATAGCCCAAATCGAAATATAATCTGGCATTCAAATAGGATTTTTCAACTATCTTATCCTCCATTTCCCTAATGAGAGCCTGAGCCTGTGAGATACGCTCAGAATCGGGGAAATTCATTGAAAAAAGGAGAAAAGTATTAATGGCCTTACGGGTATATTCCTGGTCAAGACTGGGTCGTGGAGAAAGCAGGTAATATGAATATCCTGTCATATATGCAGCTTCCTCTGCAAAACCCGAATTGGGAAAATTAGAGTATAATTCCGTAAAATAATGTGAGGCCATAAGGTAATCCCTTTGATGATAATAGCTCATTGCTCGATAAAACTGCAATGTATCTGCCTTAACAGTACCTCTGTAAACACTTGCAATTTGCTCAAAAAGTGTAGCAGCCCGGACATAGTCCTCTTTTTCGTAGTACTCAAACGCCTTTTCGTACTTGAGCTGATAATCTGAACTTTTAAGCAGCTTTTCATAGCCACCACAGGATCCAAGAATAATTATAAATGTAAATATTCCTAAAAGATATTTCTTCATATTCCAAAAATGTTGTGCAAAATTACTATAATCTAACCAACTAAGAAAATATATAGTCAATATTTTTTAAACGCAAATATCCGGCCATTTATTTTGGAAGTTTGGCTACTGAACAAAAAAAATTAATTTTGTGGCATAATATTAACTAAAAATTATAGGCTGTGGATATTTTTGATAAGATTGAAAAGAACAAAGGACCTCTTGGACAATACAAGGCTGCTGCTCACGGGTATTTCACTTTTCCAAAATTAGAAGGTGAAATTGGTCCCAGGATGAAGTTCAAAGGAAAAGAAGTGTTAAACTGGAGTCTGAATAATTATATTGGTCTGGCCAATCACCCTGATGTGCGAAAGGCGGATGCGGATGCTGCTGCAGAATACGGAATGGGTTATCCAATGGGTGCCCGTATGATGTCCGGGCAGACAAAATACCACGAAGAACTGGAAAACAAATTGGCTGAATTTGTTGGAAAAGAAGCCGGATATCTTCTGAATTACGGTTACCAGGGAATGGTTTCCATCATCGATTCTATTGTAGACAGGAAGGATGTTATTGTTTACGATGCCGAATCGCATGCCTGTATCCTTGATGGTCTGCGTTTACATTTTGGAAAACGCTATGTATTCCCTCATAACAATATAGAAAATCTTGAAAAAGAGCTGGAAAGAGCTACCAAACTGGCAGATAAAACAGGTGGAGGCATCCTTGTGATTACCGAAGGAGTGTTTGGTATGGTTGGAGACCTCGGCAAACTCGATGAGATTGTAGCCCTTAAGAAAAAATTCAATTTCCGTTTGCTTGTTGATGATGCACACGGCTTTGGTACCATGGGTAAAACCGGTGCCGGTACCGGAGAACATTTCAATGTACAGGACGAGATTGACATTTACTTTTCCACATTTGCAAAATCAATGGCTGGTATAGGAGCCTTTGTTGCAGGTAATAAAGACATGATCGATTTCCTGGCCTATAATATGCGCTCACAAATATTTGCAAAGTCTCTGCCAATGCCCATGACAATAGGTGCACTTAAGAGACTTGAGATGCTAAAAACAAAGCCCGAACTCAGGGAAAAACTCTGGGAAGTAGTAAATGCTTTACAATCAGGACTGAAAGAAAAAGGATTTAACATCGGCAAATCCGAATCTCCTGTTACACCCGTTATCCTTGAAGGTGGAATTCCTGAAGCTACGAATATAGTTAAGGATCTCCGGGAAAATTATAGTATTTTCTGTTCAATGGTAGCCTACCCGGTTATTCCCAGGGGAATGATACTCCTTAGACTTATCCCCACAGCTGTTCATACACTCGAAGATGTGAAGGTCACAATTAATGCATTTACCGAAGTTGCCGACAAACTGAAATCAGGTAAATACAGCAAGGAAGATATGGCAGAAGTTGAGGTTGAGGATTAAATGTCAAAAGTTGGCAGTATGTACCGAAGCACCTGACCCCGAATGGGCATACGCGTCAACTTAAAAATAAAACATTTAGGTGTTGTCTGAAATTCAGTCGTTTATATTTATCATTGGTGCAGTATCTGGCCATTCGCTTTTTTGTACTGATGAGATTTTGAGTGTTATTGATGCGATGTTTCGGATGAGCATTTTCGGATTTGAAGGAGAGAGAGGTTTCTCCATCGGGGATTTTGCCAGGGCAAAATCCCCTCCGTCGA
>CAYRTD010000187.1:0-6702 GCA_964426915.1 uncultured Bacteroidaceae bacterium
TCTCTATCTATTAATGAATTAAAAGTGAAAATCTCAGCGTATAGTTTTCAAATTTATGATAAAAAAAACCTGATCACCATCCTCCGACCCCACTGACCACCGATCACCGCCCCCCAGATTACCGTCATACCGATCACCGATTACTGATTACCGATTACCGCCCATGGGTCCCCATGGCTATTCCAGTTCAACCCCTGTCGGGGTTGGGGTGCGTTTATCAACACCTTTACTGATCACCTATTACTCACCTCACCGATCACCGATCACCGATCACCGATTACCGATTACCGATTACCGTTTACTTTTTTGTTTAAACAAAAAAAGCTGCTCCTTATGGAACAGCTCTTTTAAAAGTTCGTTTCTTCCTACTGTAATACAAAGTTAATCGGGAAGGTAAAGAGTACTTTTACTGCTTTTCCTCTTTGTTTACCAGGTGTCCAGGGTGGAGATGTCATTACCACACGGATGGCTTCCTTATCGAGAGCGGGATCAACACCGGCAACAACGACTGCGTCGACCACACGTCCGTTTTTATTGACAGCAAACTGAACGATAACCCTTCCGCTAATGCCGTTTTCGGCTGCAATTTCAGGATACCTCAAATTCTGAGCGATGTACTTACGGAATTCGACCTCAGGCTTACCACCATTAAAAGTAGGCATGTCTTCTACAATATAGAATACCTGCTCTTCTTCAAACTCCTCTTCTTCATCAGAAAAGCCTGTAAATTCAAACTCTGTGGATGCATCTGCTTCAACGTCAAAGTCGAATTCATCTTCGATTTCAACATCATCTTCCACGATATTCAGGATCTCGGTAACCTGCTGTTGCTCAGGTTCAGGGGGAGGCTCCTCGCGGCGGGTAACCTGCATCTCTTCGACTTCAAAGGTTGTTTCTGCTACAAGTTTTTCTTCCGAATCTTCCTTCGGCCGGGTGGTCCATTCGAATGCAACCAACACCAGAGCAAGAACAGCCACCAGTCCTATCTGCAGGAACATTCCGCGTTTCTTTTCAAGATCGGCTTTTTTTGATTTCTTTGCTTCCATTTTATGTTTGAATTTTGGGGCAATAAAATTAGTGAATTAAAAAGGATATTTCAAAGTTTTCCGGGAAAAGGCTGGTAAAAATAATTCTTTCATTTTTAATTCCTAACATTATGCCTTGATTTTATGAAAAATACTTCAAAAATCACTCCAAAACGATCTGTGGTCAAATTTATTTAACCTGAAAATTTACCTCACCGCCAGAGCCCCGGCAGTTTAATTTCATTTACCGATTACTGATCACCGATTACCGAATACCGATCACCGATTCCACGGGTTGCCACCCATGGCTATTCCAGTTCAACCCCTGTCGGGGTTGGGATGCGTTTATCAACACCTTTACTGATCACCTATTACTCACCTCACCGATCACCGATCACCGATCACCGATCACCAATCACCGATCACCAATCACCGATCACCGATCACCAATCACCGATTACCGATTACCGATCACCAATTACCTTTCTTAATACAAATAATCATTATAAGGATAACGCCGTGCATGTATCTCCTTCACTCTCCGGTACAGCAGGTCCTTGAATTCATCTATGTTTTGTTTTTTCTTAGCGGAAATAAAGACGGCTTCTACGGGATTCCTTGCGAGCCAGCTTCTTTTGAGTTCTTTCAGGGTATAATTTGCAATGGTTTCAGGACTAAGATCATCTTCTTCTTTTTCTATATAACTATAGGCGTCAATCTTATTAAAAACCATGATCATTTTTTTATCACCTGCTCCGATCTCTTTCAGGGTTTCATTTACAATCTGAACCTGTTCCTCAAAATTGGGATGTGAGATGTCCACTACATGAAGTAGGATATCAGATTCTCTTACCTCATCGAGGGTGGATTTGAAAGACTCGACAAGATCGTGGGGCAGTTTTCTGATGAATCCCACAGTATCAGCAAGAAGAAAAGGCAGATTTTCAATTACCACCTTTCTTACTGTTGTGTCAAGTGTAGCGAAGAGCTTGTTTTCAGCGAAGACTTCCGATTTAGAGATCAGATTCATGATCGTTGATTTACCCACATTGGTATAGCCCACCAGTGAAACACGTACCATTTTTCCCCTGTTTTTTCTCTGGGTGGACATTTGTTTATCAATCTTCTTCAACTGCTCTTTCAGGCGGGAAATTTTATCCCGTATAATCCTCCGGTCAGTTTCGATTTCAGTTTCCCCGGGTCCTCTAAGTCCGATCCCCCCTCTTTGTCTCTCCAGGTGAGTCCACATCCGGGTCAACCGCGGCAGCAGATACTGATATTGTGCAAGTTCAACCTGGGTTTTTGCATGGGATGTCTTGGCTCTCCCGGCAAAAATATCGAGGATGAGGTTGGTGCGGTCAAGGATTCGCCTTTTAAACTCCTTCTCTATATTCCTGAGCTGGGTAGGGCTGAGTTCATCATCAAAAATCACAAGATCAATTTCACGATCATCCACGAACTGATGGATTTCTTTCAGTTTTCCTTTTCCAATGAGAGTGGCAGCGTTTTCTTTATCAATTTTTTGTGTAAAGGTTTTTACAGGCTCTGCACCTGCTGTTTCTGTCAGAAAAGCCAGTTCATCAAGATATTCCTGAACTTCAGATTCATCCTGATCGTGCCGGATAACTCCAACAAGCACAGCAGTAACCGGCACAGGCCGGGTATCTATCATTTTATCACCCATGTAGTTTTATTTTTTTCAAAGGTAGGAAAAAGCGGGGACTCAAGGTAAGACTATATACTGCCAACTGTTTAAAAAAGTAATTTCCCCCTCATAATCTCTGCTTCTGTCTTTCAAGCCCTGCGGTCAATCCCCTTATAAACAAGATATTCAGCAATCTGAACTGCATTTAATGCAGCCCCTTTTTTGATCTGATCGCCTACACACCAGAAGGTAATTCCATTGGGTCTGGCCAGGTCTTTTCTCAGTCTGCCTACATACACATCGTCTTTCTCTGAAACAAAGAGTGGCATTGGATATTCATTCTGCGAAGGATCATCCTGAACCGTAATTCCCTGGGTATTCTCAAATGCTTTTCTCACCTCACCGACCTCTAAGGGCTTTTCTGTTTCTACCCATATGGCTTCAGAGTGGGATCTCATAACCGGTATTCTTACACAGGTGGCGCTTACCTTGACATCGGAATGCATAATTTTCTGCGTTTCCCATACCATTTTCATCTCCTCTTTGGTATAATCATTATCCAGAAAAACATCGATATGAGGAATGATGTTAAGGGCAAGCTGATACTGGAATTTTTCAACCGAGGCTTCTTTTCCTTCAGCTATATCTTTCATTTGTCTTGCAAGCTCGGCAAGACCTGCAGCACCAGCGCCACTTGCAGCCTGGTATGTGGAAACGTGAATGGATTTAATATGTGATAATTCCTCAATAGGTTTAAGGGCTACCACCATCTGTATTGTTGAGCAGTTGGGATTGGCTATGATGTTGCGCGGACGGTTCAATGCATCTTCCGGGTTAACCTCAGGAACCACCAGAGGAACATCATCCTCATAGCGGAAAGCACTGGAATTATCGATCATTATCGTACCATGTTTTGTAATGGTATCCGCATATTCTTTAGAAGTTCCTCCACCGGCAGAGGTGAGGGCGATATCGATATCCTTAAAATCGTCGTTATGTTTTAATTCCTTTACAATGAGTTTTTTTCCCTTAAATGTATATTCACGGCCTGCACTTCTGGGAGACCCGAATAATACCAGTTCATCCAGGGGAAAATTTCTTTCCTCTAAAACCTTCAAAAATTCCTGGCCAACAGCTCCGCTGACACCTACAATCGCTATTTTCATAATGTTTTGGATTAAGATTATGATCGGGAATTGGAAAATCCAATAAACACCTGAGCATAATTCAAAAATTAATTAAAACCGACAAAAAATTTTTAAATGAATAATATTATGTCTGATAATTTTTATATCTTTAATTTCTTCCACGAATAAAGTTTCAATCTTTAAGCCCCAAAAATCGGAAAAAAATTTTGTAAAGTGAAAAAACTATGTTTGCTTTTTTCACTCTGCCCGGTTTTTTTATGGGGACAGGTGAAAATAGATTTTGAAAACGGACTACCGGCAGGTATGGAACAATTTCCATCCGACAGGTGGGGAGCTGGACCAGATGATCCTTCAGGGGATAATACTTCTCTTTATCATATCTATGATAATTCTTCTTCGGCAAGGGATGCATTTTCGGTCGAAATACCTGAGCCGGATATGGACTTTGAGTTTAACTGCAGTTTTGTAATTGATTATCAGTACAATCCTTCGGGTTCTAACAATTGGTCTTTTTATGTTTTATCAGAGTATGGTGCTGAACATATGGCTAACAGGAAAAACAATTATGCCATTATGCTTGGTGTAAATCAAACTTCTACTGATGATACACTTATGATCTATTATCAGGATGGGGATAATCTTAAAGAAATATTGAAAACCAGGTTACATTATGAGAATGATATTGGTATGAATTGCTGGAAATTCAGTGTTTCCATTAGCCCGGCTGAAGGACTGATGGTTGCTGGCGGACCTTTCCCAGGTGAAACAGCAATACTGGCAGGTATGCAGGATTTCAGTTTTCCCGGTTTTCATCCTGCATATATCGGATTAAGTTATTCCTATACTTCTTCAAAAGACATGCTGCTCAGAACAGACGATATCTCCGTCAGTTTTACGCCTCTGAAAGATTCCATTCCTCCCCGTTTGGAGAGGGTTAAAGTCATTTCACATGATCTTGCAGAATTTCAGTTTGATGAAAAGCTTTATAAGAATGGACCTGAAATATCCAGCACGCTAGTTTGTTCCTTTCCGGTCGACTCGGTTTGGATTACCGAAAATTCTCTTTTTGTCCGTTTTGATCCTCCTCCGGCAAGAGATACGGAAATCAGTTATGAAATATCAGGACTTTCGGACAGGGCGGGAAATCCAGTTCTTAGCGTGGGATATTTCATTTTTTATTATCCTGACTGGCATGATGTTATTTTCAGCGAGATCATGGCAGATCCCGCGCCTCCGGTTTATCTTCCCGAGATGGAGTATATTGAGATCTTCAACCGGTCTGATCAAGAGATTAACCTGGAAGGCTGGAAACTATATACCGGCAGCAGAGAATGGATATTACCTCCGGTCGTTTTATTGCCGGGTGATTATCATTTTTTCACTTCTTCGGATGAGTATTCTGTTTATAGTGAAAAACATAAATTTAGCCCTGTATTCACCTCTTCTTCAGTCATAAATAACACGGAGCAGGATCTGCTGATCTATACTGCCAACGACGAAATTATAGATGCCGTGAAATATTCCGGCTCCTGGTATGATGATGACTTCAAGGCAGAAGGCGGTTGGTCATTGGAACGAACAGATTTGGAGAATCTTTGTGGTGAGGATCGGACCTGGAAGGCATCAGAAGCTTTTCATGGGGGTACACCCGGGGAAAAGAATACGGTAAGCAGGACGGAGATAAATTCGGAAGCTCCTTATATCCGTCAGGTTATTTATGAGAACGACAGCATTTTCAGGCTGCGGTTTAATGAGAGCTTAGACAAAAATGTATTTCATGTAAATATGAACGGGATGTTATCTGAGAATCCATCCATAAAAGCTATAGAACTACAGGAACCTTTTTTTTCGGAATGCCGGATAAAGCTATATAAAACCGGCATGAATATTCCCCTGGTTTTTACAAATGCCTGGACAGATTGCTGCGGTAATACTTCCTATGGGAGAGATTCAGTGATTCTTAAAGAACCCGCCGATCCGGTTGCCGGTTCAGTCATAATTTCAGAAGTCTTGTTCTCTCCCTGGCCGGGGTGTCCTGAGTTTATTGAATTATATAATAACACAAACGAGGTGCTGAGTCTTTATGATTTAAAGCTAAGCATTGGTGATGGTGAAAAAAGATCTTCAAAAGAATATTTCATAGCAGATGAGGAGATTTTATTTTTCCCGGGCACATTTCTTGTTTTGGGACAGAATCCTCCTGCACTAAAATCCTTTTATGATCTTCCCGGATTTTTCAATTATAAGGAGGTCCGGGACATGGCATCCCTGCCAGATAAAGGAGGGAAAATATCAGTTTATGACCGGGGAAACATGTTAATAGATGAGATGAATTATTCTGCGACCGTTCACTTTCCCTTGCTCTCCGATTACCATGGGGTATCAATGGAACGCGTCATTTTGGATACTTCTCCCGGTATTGCTTCGGAATGGCATTCAGCCTCATCGCTAAGCGGTTTTGCTACCCCCGGAAGGCTAAACTCCCAGAATATTCTTCCCGGGGAGAAGGAGTCTGATTTTTATTGCGAGTACAAGGTTTTCTCACCCAATAATGACGGATACCGGGATATGGCATTGTTGAATATCCGGATGGAGAAAGAAGGTTATGTGGCTATGATCCGGGTTTTTGATGCCTCAGGCCGGCTGAAGAAAACCCTCGGGAACAATGAATTACTGGGGACGGAAGAAAGGGTGACCTGGGATGGGTTGGATGATATGGGGAGGCTGTGTTCGTCGGGAATTTATATGATTTATATGGAGGCTTTCCATTTGTCGGGTAGTAAAAAGGTGTTCAGGGAGGGAATTGTTTTGTCCAGGTAGTGTCTGGAACAGAATGTCCGATATCTGCGTTGCTGCAAAAATTTTAAATCCTCGAATACATTAG
>CAYRTD010000188.1:0-6668 GCA_964426915.1 uncultured Bacteroidaceae bacterium
AATACGTCAATGTTTGGAGTACTCATTTTTTTTAGACTTATGTATAAAGAGTAGGCCTACTGGGAGGGGCAAAAAAGGGAGTAGCCAGTCCAATAACTATTGATCTGTAAATTCTTGTTAAAAGTTATGAATTTTTTGGACTTAGTAATGGGTCCTTAGGTCCCGGATAAAACCTGCTATGATTTTAGAAAAAAAGGAAAAAGATCAGATCCTTTCAATGGCAGCTCCGATATCATTCAGTCTTTCATCTATAAACTGATAACCACGATCAATCTGTTCAATGTTATGAATAGTACTGACGCCATCGGCTGACATTGCTGCGATTAGCAATGCCACCCCCGCTCTGATGTCGGGAGAGGTCATGGTTGTAGCTCTAAGATTGATCTTCTTATCAAGACCTATTACATTGGCTCTGTGCGGATCGCAAAGGATTATCTGGGCTCCCATATCAATGAGTTTGTCCACAAAGAATAACCTGGATTCGAACATTTTCTGATGGATAAGAACAGCACCTTTCGCCTGGGTTGAAACCACGAGCATGATACTGATCAAATCGGGTGTGAGTCCCGGCCACGGAGCATCGGATATTGTCATTATGGCTCCGTCAATAAAGGTTTCAATTGTATAATTTTCCTGTGCAGGAATGTGCAGATCGTCACCCAGCACCTCAACCTTTATTCCCAGCCTCCGGAAAGAATCGGGTATAATCCCAAGATCTTTTACACTGACATTCTTTAGGGTAATCTCTGATCCGGTCATTGCTGCCATGCCTATGAAACTTCCAACTTCGATCATATCCGGGAGTATGGTATGTTCGGTACCTTTGAGTTTATCAACCCCTTCAATAATCAGCAAATTTGATCCGATACCGCTTATCTTTGCTCCCATACGGTTGAGCATCAGGCATAATTGTTGGATATATGGCTCACAGGCTGCATTATAAATGGTAGTTTGCCCACCGGCAAGTACAGCGGCCATGATAATATTTGCAGTACCGGTTACAGATGCTTCATCCAGAAGCATGTAGGATCCCTTTAGGGAACTTGCATCTACTGAATATTGTTCCTTAACAGGATCGTAATCAAATTTTGCTCCAAGCTTCCTGAACCCTATAAAATGGGTATCAAGCCGGCGGCGTCCTATTTTATCACCCCCGGGCTTTGGAATAAATGCTTTGCCGTATCTTCCCAGCATCGGTCCAACCAGCATCACTGAACCACGGAGAGACGTACTTTTTTCCCTGAACTCAACCGATTCAAGGAAAGGAATGTTGATCTCAGTGGCTTTAAAACTATAATCGAATGGATTATTTTCCTTTATCTCGACTCCAAGATCTCCCAAGAGTTCGATCAGTTTCAATGCATCACGTATCCGGGGGATATTTTTTATGCGGACTTCTTCTTCGGTCAGTAGTACAGCACATAATATCTGAAGAGCTTCGTTTTTCGCACCCTGTGGAGTAATGTTACCCTTCAGAATGTGACCTCCTTCAATCCGGAAACTACTCATTTTAAAGATTTTTTTATCTTATTTGGTTTTCCTGGGACTTCTTTTTTTACGGGTTTTATGAAGAATGTCACGGGTTTCATTTAAATGAAGATCTTCGCCCAGCATATCAATCTTCCCGTTGGAAAGCTCTTTCATGTCGAGAAGTATCTGTTTATCATCCACAGCTTCCCGGTTCCATGTAAGATATGACTTTTTCATGTGATTTGCCAGCAGTCGGATAAGATAACTTTTTTCCTCTCCTTCTTCCATTTCTACAGCTTTATCAATCATCATCCGTAAAGATTTCCCGTAGTGTTTGTATTTAAAATCCGATTGATTGTAACCGATCTGATTGGGTTTCTCTTCAAGTTTTTCTTTTGTAGGAAGCTCGTAAGGTGCATCAATATCTATCCGGAAATCGGAAATTATTGCCAGGTGATCCCATAATTTATGTTTAAAATCCCCAACATCCCTCAAATGAGGATTGAGATTCCCCATAATATTAATGATGGCATGTGCAGCTTTATTTCGTTCATCGCGATCTTCAATTTCTGCCACATGATCAACCATTTTCTGAATATTTCTTCCATATTCAGGCAGATTGAGTTTTTTTCTGTTTGTATTATAATCGTAATCCATTAAATATATTTTATGCAAATTTAGTGTAATTCAGCGGATGTACAAAATAGCCCGACCAGTGTTTGTATATTATGAACGGTATTTATGCATATTGTTGGACTAAAGTGGTATTCATAAACCTGTTTAACCGGTTTTGTGTTGGGATGTTTTTGGATCTGTTGCGGGCGGAGGAGGTACAAAGTAGATGACTCATCCCGAAAAACAAATGATTAAGGCCTGTTACCCATGACATAACATTAGCTCAGGAGACTTAATTTCGCAAATTTTAATAGTAATTGTTTTTTTCCGAAATTATCAAAAACAACGGTTGCTTTCATATTTGGGGGAATGCCTTCAATGTTATCAATTTTTCCTTTTCCGAACCGGGGATGCTCTACCCTTGCGCCGATACTTAATTCCCCATCACCGTTGGAGGCCGAAACTCTCTTATTTTCATCGGCACCGGTATTGTTTATGTTAACAAACTTTTTACCGGGAGGAACTGTTGATGGTTCCTGGTTCCTGACTTTCCTGTGAATGGTTTCGGATCTTCTGTGGATTTTTTCAAAACCAAAAGGATCAGGAATCCCTGTTTTTCCAAAATTATGCGGTAATTTCAGAAATTTCTCATCAATCTCAGTAATGAACTTACTCGGATTGCAGTGGGAAAGGAGTCCCCATTTGTATCGTGAACCCGCATAACTAATGTAAAGCTTTTCTTCAGCCCGTGTTAAAGCCACGTAGAAAAGACGACGCTCTTCTTCCAGTTCCCGTGGGGTGGTGGCTGACATATGAGATGGGAAAAGCTCTTCCTCCATTCCGACAATAAATACATATTTAAATTCAAGACCTTTTGCTGAATGTACCGTCATTATGGTAACATGCTCCTTGTCTTTTTCATCCTGAGTATCTGCATCGGTATAAAGGGAAACAGTCTGAAGATAACTGCTTAGTGTAACTCCTTCTTCCGATTCTGAAGATTCTGTAAAATCCCTGATGCCATTGAGGAGTTCTTCAAGATTTTCGTAACGGCTGATTCCTTCCGGGGACTTATCCGCAACAAGTTCTTTCATTATTCCGGTTGTGGAAGCAATTGTATAGGCAATGTCGAAGGCCTCCATTTCATTCATTTTTTCCCGGAAATCCCTGATCAATTTGGCGAAGCCAAAAAGTTTGTTTAAGGTCCCCGTATTAAAATGGGGCTTCAGGGCGGGCCCGCTGTTTAGAACCTCCCAGATGGAAAGATCGTTATGTACTGCAAGAGCCTCAAGTTTTAGCAAAGTGGTTTTTCCGATTCCCCGAAGAGGATAATTGATGATGCGTTTTAGTGATTCGTCATCATCAGGATTTACCACGACCTTAAAATATGCCAGGATATCCTTTATTTCTTTACGCTGAAAAAATGAAATGCCACCATATACCCGGTAGGGAATATTCATTTTGCGCATCGATTCCTCAAAAATCCTGGATTGCGCATTGGTTCTGTACAATATGGCAAAATCGCGGTAATGAGCCTGATCCCCGAAGGCTGTGTCTTTTATAATATTGGCCACAAGAAAGCCTTCTTCATTATCGGTTTTGGGATTCAGAATCTCTATTTTTTCCCCTTCTATATTTTCCGAATAAATGTTTTTACGAATCTGGTCCTGATTTTTTTGTATGAGACTGTTTGCAGCATTTACGATGCTTTGAGTAGAACGGTAGTTCCTTTCAAGTTTATATAGCTTTGCATCGGGATAATCCTTTTGAAAGGTTAGAATGTTTTCTATCCTTGCTCCACGGAAGGAATAAATACTTTGCGCATCATCCCCTACCACACAAATATTGTTATGTTCCTGTGATATTTTTTTTACGATCAGATACTGAGAGTAGTTTGTATCCTGGTATTCATCCACAAGCACATACCTGAAGGCATTCATATATTTTTGAAGCACTTCAGGATGATCCCTGAAAAGAATATTGGTATTCAGTAGCAGATCATCGAAGTCCATTGCATTTGCTTTCTTGCAGCGCGCTGCGTAGCGGCTAAAAATATCAACGATCTGAGGGCGCCTGGCGGCACGGTCGGTTGCCTGTATGGTTGAGTTGGATGCATAACTAGCCGGAGTGATCAGGTTATTTTTCGCATTGGAAATTCTTCCAAAGACCTCTCCGGGTTTATAAACCTTATCGTCCAGTTTCAGCTCTTTGATGATTGTCTTAATAAGGTTTTTTGAATCTACCGTATCATAGATGGTATAATCTGAAGTATAACCGAGAGATTTGGCTTCATATCTCAGTATCTTTGAAAAAACGGAATGAAAAGTACCCATCCAGAGTCGCCGGGAGTAATCGTATCCTACCAGGCTGGCGATCCGTTCTTTCATTTCCTTCGCTGCTTTGTTCGTGAAGGTGAGAGAAAGAACCTGGGCCGGATTAACCCCCTGATCTAGCATATAGGCGATCCGGTAAGTGAGGACCCTTGTTTTGCCGGAACCTGCTCCGGCTATAACCAGTGAGGGACCCTCATAGTGAATAACCGCTTCTTTTTGCGCTTCATTTAACTGACTTAAAATTTTCTCCACGTAATATTTTTTTGAGTTGCCAAATTTAGTTTTTTCATAGCAGAATGAGGAATCTTAGCTATAAAACTTTTTCATTAATTAATTAAGGCTGTCTAAAAAGTAATATTTTTTTTTAAAGAACTTACAATCTGAAAGTACTCTTCATTCCTGCCCCATCCAAACCCTCCCAGTGAGGGCTTTTGATTCAACTATCTAAATAACATTTTCTCGAGACTTGCTATTTACTTGTATTTCTATATGTTAATCTAAAGTCTGCAAGTTTATTTATTTAGAACTTGCACATTCGAAGGGAAGCCCTCCCAATCCGGGGGAGGGTTTGGGTGGGGCAAACGGAGGAATGCTTTCAATTTGTAAGTAACCCAAAACTAAAAAACACTTATTAGACAGCCTCAAAGACCCCTCTTTCATGGCCTGTGGTTCCCGGCGACACTCTTGCTCAAATTGATCCTTTTACCTATGGACAGGAAAAGCCTGACCCCATCTGTATTCATTAATATAAAAATCGGTAAAAACTCAGCGTTTTCCGGAAAAATGAAGATTTATTATTGCAGATCAGGTAATTTTTTTCAATTTTGGCATAATAAAAGAAAGTCATAAAAGTTATTCATTAAATCATTAATATTCTTTCATTGGCCTCTCCAATAAAAATTATATCTGCATGTTTGCTCTGGCTTGTTATTTTGCCATCGGGATATTCGCAAATCGGATCGCCCGATGCCGATGCCGAAAAAGAGATTTCTTATAAAACCTACCCAGGTACCGATAAGGTTTTTATTTATTATTCCTATCCGGGAGAAACTGTCACCGGAACTCTCAGGGCCGATGCTCCTCAGGAAGGTCTCTTTAATTTTGATTGGTCAAAATATAATCCCGGCCTGAAGGACTGGGATCCTGTGTTCAATTCTGATATTAATGCGGCATTTTCATTGATTACCGGTCTTAATGAAGGAGGATACCGGGTGCATGTAACAAACGAAGCCGGTATCGATACTTTTTATTATGGATGGGTTTTTATGGATAATCTTGTGGTAGATGTAGAAGAAACAGCAGATGAAAGGATTAAACCCTTTAAATATACATGCGATTTTCTAATTCTTAACGGTAGTGTTGATGCAGACAGTTTTTTTTACTATGACCCCATCAGTCATGAAAAGATTGAATTGGCAAATGGCTACAGTTTTTTATGGACCTCCGACAATCCCGATCTTATAATTCCGAATTCCGACAGGGTCCTGGATCCGAATACCACATACCGGCCGCCTGTAGTTGATACCTGGTATATTTTAACGGCTACCGACAGCTTCGGCATGACAGATGTAGATTCTGTTTTTTATGAAACCATTCATGTAAAAGCCGAATTCAGTTATGAATTTTTTGATAAGGCAGATACTGAGGAGTTTATGGAACCTCCTTCACCGCCTCAGGATGATGCTCCACTTGAAGTGCGGTTTACCAATGAATCGATAAATGGATATAGTTATGAATGGGTCTTTTCTGATACAATACTTTCTGAATTTTTTGCTGGTGAATATACTGAAGATATAAATTATCAGCCGGTATATACCTATAAAATACCGGATGATTATTTTCCCAAGCTGATCGCTCAAAGCGAGGAGGGATGTGTGGATTCATTTAAGCTGGAAGAAGGGATAAAAGTAGTCCCTTCCGAACTCGAAGCACCCAATGTTTTTTCCCCGAATGGCGATGATGTAAATGATTATTTCAAGGTCAGTTTTAAATCCATTAAATCATTCACCATAAGAATATACAGCCGTACAGGAAATCTTGTCTACAAAGCCGATATTAAAAATATGTACGACTGGGAAGGCTGGAACGGAAACGTTCTTAATTCAGATCGCCCTGCTACACCGGGAGCTTATTATTACGTGATTGAAGCTACGGGTTATGATGAGATTTTTTATGATGGAAAACCTTATACGGGGGTGGTGTATTTGTTTCGGGGAAAGTAGGGGGGAGGCAGGAGGCAGTAATCAGTAA
>CAYRTD010000189.1:0-6633 GCA_964426915.1 uncultured Bacteroidaceae bacterium
GAAGGATGAAAATTTTTAAAAACCTGAAAAGAAAGTTTGGCTATTGTTTTTAAATTAGATATCCTACTTTAAGACACTTTGTCAATTATCCGGAGTCTTAGCTTAATGGCCTTCTTTTCACCGACACAAGGTTTATAAGTGCAAATAAAATAAATTAAATATCATAAGCAATGTTCAATATTAGTAAAAAATTTCAAAATACGAATTCTCTCCTATCTGTTTCAATTTTTTCATTGACTGATGTGATAAAAACGCAAAAAATTTCTTCTCTAAAGACTTTTTGCAACTTTTTCATTATCTTCATAGTAATAAATACTATAACCACTAACCTATGAAAAAGCATCTTTTAGCCATTGTATGTATCTATTAATCTGGTAATTAAAAGTAAGGAGGAACAAAAAAAAGATCTCTTGAAAAATATAGATATTCCGGAATTTAAAATCGAAGCATTTACTATTAAAAATATCAGTCAGGGGGTCAATCCTGAAGGACTCATAAATCTAGATCTCCTGATAAATAATTATATCTCAGTAAGCGGAAACCGTTTTTTTCTTCCCATGAATCTGATGAATAAAAGTGACTATATGCCACCAAAAGTTAAAGACCGGAAGAATGACCTGTACCTGGGATATAATTATTACGATATTGATACCATAGTTTATACCCTTCCTGAAGAGTATGAATTGGAATATCTGCCTGAAAATCTGAGTTCCGATTATCCTTTTGGCTCCTATTCTGTGGAGATATACAAAGAAAATGATAAACTTATGTTTATCAGGAAAAGAAGCATGAAAAAAGGGACTTACGATAAAGAACTCTATGAGTCTTTCAGGGAATATTATGGAGACGTCATGAAAGGGGATCATCTCAAAGCCCTTTTGAAAAAGAAGACATAGCTAAATACACAGACATAAATCTGCATTTGCGCGTTCCGGGTATTATCTTTAGGAAAATTTTAGGGTATGAATATTCATTTTATTGCCATCGGTGGTGCGGTTATGCATAACCTGGCCATCGCATTACATAAAAAAGGCTATCATATTACCGGATCGGATGACGAAATTTTCGATCCTTCACGCGGCAGTCTGGAGAAATACGGACTTTTACCTGCTAAATGGGGTTGGTTCCCCGAAAAGATCAGCAAGGAAACAGATGCGATTATACTGGGGATGCATGCAAGGAAAGACAATCCTGAATTAAAGCGTGCAATAAAATTGGGAATCAGGATCTACTCTTTCCCTGAATATCTTTATGAACAGACACAGAATAAAAAACGAGTAGTAATTGCAGGAAGTCATGGAAAAACCACGATAACCTCCATGATCATGCATGTTTTAAGGGACCAGCAGGTATCTTTCGACTATATGGTAGGGTCCCGGCTTGAAGGATTTGAAACCATGGTGGGACTCCACGATGAATCGAAAATTGCCATTTTCGAAGGAGATGAATATTTGAGCTCTCCACTCGATCCCAGACCCAAATTTATCCATTATAAACCTCATATAAGTCTTATTTCCGGTATTGCATGGGACCATATGAATGTCTTTCCTGAATACGATATGTATAAAAAGCAGTTTGAAGAATTAATAGAAATGACCAGTGCGGGGGGGACAATTTTTTATTATGAGGAAGATCAGGAACTATTAGAAATAATCAAGAAAGCAAATTTTCATGCTAAAGCGCTTCCGTATTTTGCCCTCCCCTACCGGATCACTGCATCAGGCACCGAGATTATTCATAAAGGAACGAATCTCAAATCGAAGCTCATCGGGAAATACAATATCGAAAACCTTTCCGGGGCACTTAAAGTTTGTCAGGCCTTGGGGATTGACTCTTCTGATTTTTTATACAGCATGCAAAGCTTCAGGGGGGCAGCAAAACGTCAGGAACTGATCTTTAAAAATGAGAAAAAGAAAGTCTTCCTGGATTTTGCTCACGCCCCTTCAAAAGTGGAAGCAACGGTCAAAGGTTTCAGAGAAAACTATCCTGATAAAAAATTGATCGTATTTCTGGAACTTCATACCTTCAGCAGCCTGAACAGGGAATTTATCCCTCTGTATAAAAACAGTCTAGATCCGGCAGATGAAGCAACAGTTTTCTTCAACCCGGAAGTGGTAAAACATAAAAACCTGCCGGAAATAGATCCGGATTTTGTTTATGAGAATTTTGCAAAGGAAAATCTACTGGTTCTTACAGATCCCGAAGAGCTCAGGAATAAAATAACCGAGAAATTAAATGAGGAAGGTATAGTGGTCCTGATCATGTCTTCAGGTAATCTCGGAGGAATAAAACTTACCGGGTTAATCTGAGGAATAGGTCATAACGGTCAAGTATAAGCTTAGTGCGGGGTTTCGGAGCGATTCACTGTCCACCCACCGTAAAGTTTCTTAGGAGCAAAAATGCTCAGTTTTAGCTGTTCAGCCCGCATTACGCTTATACAATGTTGTAAGCTGGCCTTCTTCATTCTTTTTGTTCTCAGGTTTATGTTTGTCGCTATATTCAAATTCAAGTTATCCTGCTTTTCATTCGTGTTTGCAGTCTGAGTGTTGGGGTTTAATTTTTTACTGAAGGGAATGGAAATTTTTAATTTTTTCTTTTCGGGTGGGACAGACACACTCTTTGGCAAGCTTTGGTTGAGGCGTTGGCTTGTGGGGCTTAACAATGTGTGTGTCTGTTGGGTTGAATTAAAAAGGTAAATCATCTTCATCAGGATTATCATTGCCGACAGGTCCTTCATCAATTTTAGAATCGTCAATTTCATCAATTTCTTTCGTAGGGGAAGTATTTTCAGGTATAGGATACTTTTCTCGAAATACTTCTCTAAAATCCTTTTGATCATTTAATCTAATTAATACAGGATTTTCACAATTCGAAGCTTTGCCAAAAAATACAGCACTCCTCTCCTCGAGATTTGGTAGTACATCAGCATAGTCACTACCTATGAAATTTGCTAAAAACGTTTTCCCAGTATCATCAAATGTTCTCATTGCAAAGATTGTATTACACTGATTAAGAATAGTTTTTGTTACGTTTGCTGTTCTTTGCGTAATCAGAATGCAACCCATTCCAAATTTTCTCCCCTGTAGAATCGCTTTAGCAGTGGCATTGGTTGCAGATTTATCGCCTTCTGTAGCTACGGCACCCCACTCTGGTATGAGAGAATGAGCTTCTTCATAAACCAAACATACTCTTGCCTTGTCTGTCATTCCCATTTCCTGACAAACATCAAGGACAATTTCTGAAATTATTTGTGTAACCTCTGTTGGAGTTAAAGAAGCCATTGCAGCTTGATTATTATACATACCTCCCGTTTGCCGCCAAACATTAAATTGAGCTGGATTGTAAATTTTTAAATATGAATCTCCTGCATTTTTCAGAAAATCTGAAATCTGTTTCTTTAAGGCATCTTTGAAAGCATTTACTCCTCCTCCTTCTTCAATATTCCTACTCACATTTTGTTTACCACCATTATTTATAATCCCTTGAAGTTCTTCGATATACTTTTCTTCATTCTCACTATCATAAAAATCAGAAAGCTCAATGGTATATTGGTTTGTTAAGTCAATACAAATCACTTTTACTTTTTCAGCATGGATTCTTTCAACTAATTCAATACTCAACATTGATTTCCCTATCCCCAAAATTCCAAGTATTGCAGTATTGTGAGTTACTAAGGCATTAACGTCTTTAATTTCAACGGTATATTGTGAATCAGGGAAGTGACCTACAGTCTTATAGTCTTTATTTACTTCCTTTCCTATGTTAATAAAAACTGGAGTATTTAGTTCTGGAATCCATTTAGCATTTTTAAATTTTTTATCCTGCTCTAACCACTCCCCAATTTTTCGAGCCTTCCCTAAAGCATAGCCATATCTGTTCTTTTGATGGATAAGTTCTTCTTTAGTAAATCCATTCATTATCTGATATAGAACTCTTTTACCCCTAATATCAACTTCTACAAGTTTTCCTTCTTCAATGTCAATGTCTTTTATTATCTCAAATTGCAGTATATTAACTGTTGTGTCAGTTGCAACTAGCCCGACAAGATTTTCAATATTTCTGAACTCAAATATTTCATTTTACAATTCCTTATGCTGATCGGTGTTAAAAATAGATACACTGTCAAAAGGCAGAATTAATTTTAGCTTATTAGTAAGTTCTGCTATCTGTTGATTTTCTGAGGTGACTTTAATAGCTCTTAAATGATTAGTTTCTGCCCTCCCTGAATAATTCAATGTGATTCCCAATTTGTTCTCTGAAAATTTATCATTTATGATAACAGGAGTTCCAAATGGCAATCGGTTATCATTTTCCTGTGAAATTAAAACTAGCCTTGGAGTCCGATATGAATGAACGAAACCTACTATATTGGTCTTTACTTTTGTCTTCCATATCAGAAAAATCTTATTAACAGTGTTGATTATCTTTAACTCTGGATCAATAAGGCCAATTATTATCCATCCTCCCCCAAGTACCATTACTTCTCTTGGATTAGTTCTGTGAAATTCGAATAATGCATAAAAAAAGACCACACTAAAGATGAACTTTTGATTCCCTAAGAAATCTGATATTATCATGAAACTTTTTGAAAGCTTCTGGGCTAAAACTGATGTTTTTCTGTTTAAAATGATCGCAATTAGAGCTATAACTAAAACAGAAATTGTAATGAAAAGCGAAATAAAGAAAACTGTTTGCTCCCAAAAGCTCCAATTATTCAGGTCATTAACCAGATAAATCCCCATTCCAGCTAAAACAGAATAAGAAACTGCATCAACTGGTTTTGTGAAGAATGGTGTTACAAGCAGGTTGCCCAAGATTATGCTTGCCATACCTGTATAAAACCATAATCCTTCTGAGCCACTTGAAGGAACCCACATTCCGAAGGCAACATAGTTTAATACAAATAGTAGTGCTGTATATATCAATAAAAATATTGCCCGTGTTCCTTGACTCATTTTAACCTATTTATTCCTGTTCAACCTCCTTGCAGATAGCTTCTTCCAGATGCTATCAGCCAGTTTTATTTCTTTATCGGTAAAACCGTATCCTTTTTTGAGGATTTGCTTATTTGTGATTTTCAAAATTTCATCAATTGGCTTCTTTGCTCGCATCATTTCATCAATCTGATCGAGTAAAGTTTCACTTTCTTCTGCATAGGGAAGCAATATTTTCCCGGCTTCACTGGGCATTAGCTCTAAAACCCCACCGCCATAGGAGCGCCCGGAAATCTCGGAGAATGCCAGCGAAAGAGAATTGTAGAAACTTGCTACAAAGGCTTTGATATTGGTGCTTGGCTTTACAAATACCCGGTGCATAGTGTCCGTTGTATAAGCACCTACTTCATTTATAATCAATTTTGGGTACAGGTTATTTCGCCTGATAAAAAGTGCTTCTGACTGCCTAATGGAAGGTACAACAAACCAGTCGTCACGAATACCTGTTTTATAGCCTTTATTAATTCCCTGGGACTCACCCATTGAGATATAAGATTTTGCCCCTTTATGACCGTTTAGTTTCTTTTTTGGTGGAAAAATCAGCAGGTGAGAACGAGCTTTGGTCAGGCGGTTTCGCTGCCAATCTTCTTCGTTGAAAATTATACTATTTACCTGCACGCTCCGACCCACCATAGGTTTTGCGAATTCCTGCAGATTATAACCTTCTACTACAGGTAAGGGTACAGTGAAATAATCATTTGCTCCGGTGGTGATACCAACTTCAACTTTTGCATAGTCTGCTATTTGGGGAATGGACTTTTTCTGGGCGACAGTTTCCAAAAAGTCAATTTCTTCCTGTTCCAGAAAATAAAATGTCCACTTATTACTTTTAAAGTCAATCTGTTTTTGTGGGCTTTTCAGCTTGTTAACATCCAGAGATTCCAGTTCTGATGCATCAGTCAGTTCTAAGTGTTCTATTAAGTGGCTGTCTGTTCCGTTTTTCTCACAAAGCAGTAATACAATTTCTTGCTGAATATCAGGAAATACCAGCTTTTTAAAGGAAACGATATTGATTTTGTTGTAGAAATGAGTCAAAAACTCCCGGAGTTGTTGTGCATAGGAAACCTGTAATATCTCAGCCGGAAGAACAAAACCAATTTTCCCTTTCTCTTTTAACAATAGGCTTGAACCGACTACAAAAGAAACCCAAGCATTGGTGAGCTTAGTGTATTTAA
Organism: uncultured Bacteroidaceae bacterium; assembly: GCA_964426915.1. Classification (GTDB taxonomy): domain Bacteria; phylum Bacteroidota; class Bacteroidia; order Bacteroidales; genus CAYRTD01. Next base: position 6,170 of record CAYRTD010000189.1, read on the forward strand.
GTCCTGCTTTTTCAAAAATATTAGCAGCTTCTCTTTGCTGTGCCTCATCAAAATATTGATAGCGTATGTAAGGTGGATTGCCGACTACAAAATCAAAACGTTCTGACGTTTCATTACAATAGAGGTGAAAGTCAGTATTAATGACAGTTTTATTTTCAAGCTGAATATTATCAGCTTTTTCTGCTTCTGCTTCATCAAATTCAACGGCTGTTATCTTATTGAATTTATGCTTTTGTTCTTTTAACTGCTCTAGAAAAACTCCGTCACCACAGCTGGGTTCTAAAATATCATATGACGAACAACCATTAATACCCCATTTCAAAATGAATGCGGCAATGGGTTTCGGTGTATAAAATCCACCTCTAAGTTTCTCTGCTGATGCGTGTTTAATTAGCTTCATACATTTCTCTTATTAGAGGGATTAATGAATCATCTTTTTCTAAGTCATAAAGCTCTTTTAAAAG
>CAYRTD010000190.1:0-6596 GCA_964426915.1 uncultured Bacteroidaceae bacterium
TCAAGGCTTGCGAAGCCGGAAAAAGCGGAGTTTACTCGTGTAAATGAGCATTTTTCCGGCGAGCATAACGCAGATATCGGACATTATGGACAGACACTTCTAATTAGTGGTTTATATGAACCCTCACTGTCGGGTCCTGCTCCTTATTCCTCTTCTCCACCACGGTAATTAAATTCAGTGCAAGCTCATCAAATGCTTTGGCCGCAGGGTTATTATTATTCAGAACAGAGGGACTTCCTTCATCTCCGTCTTCACGGATACTTTGAACAAGAGGAATCTGCCCAAGAAGGTTAACATTCATACTTTCTGCAAGCTTTTTAACTCCCTCTTTTCCAAATATATAATACTTATTCTCCGGTAATTCTTCAGGTGTGAACCACGACATATTTTCGATCAGCCCCAATACCGGCACATTGATTTTTTCACCCTTAAACATTGCAATGCCTTTAACAGCGTCGGCAAGAGCTACCTGCTGGGGTGTAGATACTATAACGGCACCCGTCACAGCAGTTTCCTGGACCATTGTAAGATGGACATCACCAGTTCCGGGAGGAAGATCAATAAATAGATAATCAAGTTCACCCCATTCAGACTGGGTTATCAATTGTTTAAGTGCATTCGTTGCCATTGGCCCTCTCCATACCAGGGCATCTTCAGGCCTTACAAAAAAACCGATAGAAACAATCTTAACTCCGTATTTTTCGATAGGTATAATAATCTCCTTTTGTCCCTCAGTTTTTATTTCGGGTTTCTGCCCCTCAAGTCCGAACATTATAGGAGCGGAAGGACCATAAACATCGGCATCAATGAGTCCGACAGATGCACCGGTTTTTGCCAATGCCACCGCAAGATTTACGGCAATGGTAGATTTACCCACTCCTCCCTTTCCGGAAGCAACAGCGATTATATTTTTTACACCTCCAAGGCTATCATTTGTTATAGTGCCGGTTTGCGGGGGTGAAAAAACGGATGCTGAAATCTCAACTTTCTCATCTGCCCTTTTTAATACGGCCTCTGCGGTTTTTAAAATGGAAGCGGCAAAGGGATCTTTGGCCTTTTGTGTTTTAAGAAGAAAACTAATTAAATTGTCCTTTACTTCCAGATTCTCAACCATTCCCAGTTCAACAATATTTTTTCTTTTTTCAGGATGTTTGACTGAGCTGAGAAGTTCGAGTACTTTTTCTTTATTTAACGACATGACGAATAAAATTTAACAACAAAAGTAATCAAATATTTTTAATTAGATTAATTCTTGATTAGGATTCCAGAAATGTTTATCAAAATCTGCAATCCGGTTATTTTCCACAATTATGCCTTCACTTTTAAGGAGTTCTTCCATTGTATTTTCCCCGGGAAAATGATGTTTTCCGGTGAGTAGTCCATTTCTGTTAACAACACGGTGCGCAGGAATATATTCGTCAAGCTGATGACAGTTATTAAGGGCCCAACCTACCATCCGGGCTGCACCGGGTGCACCAAGATAGGCGGCTATTGCTCCGTAACTGCTTACCCTTCCAAAGGGTATCAAACGGGTAATTTCATATACACGGAAAAAAAAACCATCATCAGTCATCTTCCGGGAGTTCTGCAATTTCTTTATCGGCAGGCAAACGGAATTTGAGGTAATTAATATTTTTTCCTTCTGCCAGGTATTGTTTCTCATAAAAGGTTCTGATGTCGGGCACATCTTCCCTGAAAGCTGCACTATAGAGATCTGAAGTATAATAATCTGCCTGAAGATTATTATAGTGTAAAAGCTTCAACGTATAGTCATACAGTATGTCATTGTCTGTTTTCAAATGAATAATACCCTTGTCTTTCAAAAAATGACGGTATTCATTCAAAAACCTTGAACCTGACAATCTTTTTTTCTTCCTGCGTTTTTTTTCCTGCGGATCGGGGAAAGTCAACCAGATCTCCGACACCTCTTCAGGGGCAAAAAAGGACCTTATTAATTCTATACGTGTCCGGATGAAAGCAGCATTTTGCACATTTTCCTCATTAGCAGTCCTTGCACCCCGCCATATCCTTGCACCCTTAATGTCGATGCCAATAAAATTTTTATGTTCGTATTCTTTTGCAAGGCCCACGGTATATTCCCCTTTTCCGCAACCCAGTTCCAGAATCAGGGGATTAGTATTATGAAATACTTCGGCAGACCATTTGCCTTTGAATTTGTGATCTTTCTGAAAAATTTCCTCAAAAGAAGGTTGAAAAACACGATCTAATTTTTCTAATTCACTAAATTTTGCCAGTTTATTCTTACTCACTGCAGTTTTAATTTAATCTCCTGAAATACTCAATCCTCAGACCTGCATCAGTTACAGGCACCTCTTCTAATCTCATCCCCTGCTTAAGAATAAAGGTGTAAGTTCCGGGAAAGGCAAACCGGACATTTTCTCTAATCTTTTTCCTGACAAATTTAATATTTCCGAATCCGCTTCCAAGCCATCTCCCTTTGGGATCGGCAATAGCTATATCTATTGTATCATGAGCTTCCGTTTCATTTGGCCCCTTAATGGTAAGAAAAACATACAGGTTTCGTTTCGCGTATTCCTTTGTATGTCTGATATTTAGAAAGATATTGTAAAACTCTTCCGGATTTTCCATATCAACTTCAAAAATTATTTCCTCGTCCCATGACCAGGAATTATCGCCGGTTTTCTGAAACTGATCATAAACCATGTGCGGATCGCATGAAACCAGTGTGATCAGAAAAAAGATCAGTATTAAAAAAATGTTCTTATCTTTCATTCCTGGGAGGTTTTTTCTTTTTTTTCCTTTTCCAGCTTTTCTTACCAGCTGGTTTTCTTTTGTTCTCAAAACGGGTAAGACTATCCTGACCGATAACATCAGCATATTCTTCCTTTTTGCCATCGGGCAGGTCCTCAAAATCGATAAGATTTTCAGGAATTACATTCCGTTTATTAAGTTTAATAATTTCTTTAACTCTTTCTACTGCTACAGGTATAAGGTTGCTTGCGGATCCCCGGTCGAATGAATACCAGTAAATACCTCTGTAAATATCCGTTTTCTGGAACCAGGCTTCCCCCTGCTTTGTTTTAAGGATGATATTTCTGTCAGGGAAATCTTTCTGTGTATCCACATAGGACGTTACCTCATAATTCAAACAGCACTTCAGTTTTCCGCACTGTCCGGCTAGTTTCTGTGGATTCAGGGATACTTCCTGATACCGCGCAGCTGCTGTTGTTACCGAAACAAAATTAGTTATCCAGGTGGCACAGCATAATTCACGTCCGCAGGAACCAATACCTCCTATGCGTCCCGCTTCCTGCCGGGCGCCTATTTGTTTCATCTCAATCCGGATACGGAAAGCCTCAGCAAGATCTTTGATCAACTGTCGGAAATCAACCCGTTCATCTGCAATATAATAAAAAATTGCCTTTGTCTTATCACCTTGGTACTCAACATCTCCAATCTTCATGTTCAGTTTCAGCCGGTCGGCAAAGCTTCTTGATCTGAGCATTGTTTCATGCTCATTTTTAATGGCATCTTTCCACTTTTCCAGATCGGCTTCTTTAGCTTTTCGGTAGACCTTCTTTATTTCTTCAGAATCCGTCTTAATTCCGTATTTAATCAATTGTTTCAGGACAAGATTACCGGTAAGTGTCACCACTCCGATATCGTGTCCCGGAGAAGCCTCAACGGCAATTATGTCTCCACGGTTCAGGCGAAGCTGATTCACATTCCTGTAGAATCCTTTCCTTGTATTTTTAAACCGGACCTCAATAATATCTGTATCATTATCAGTTTCAGGCAAATCCCTCAGCCAGTTGTAATCATCCAGTTTACTGCACTTACTGAAATAGGATGTTATATTATCTGAATTTTCATTCGGATTTTCTCTACAGTCACATTCACAACAACCTCTGTACATCAGTTCATTCATAATCTCAATCTTCCTGATTAATGCATAACAAAGTTATTTAAAAATATCACATATGCAGATATCTCACCATTTTAAGGCTCATATCAAGAAGTACGATGCGGGCATAAGCATATGCAGAAATATGATTATAGGCATCATTGAGTTCCTGATAGATATGTGCAATATTGTCAGGGTTAATAAATCTCGAAAATTTTTGAGAGAACTCATTTTCATAAGCGGCCATATGGGTTAATTTGCTTTTCCCGAGATTAAGCATAAAATTCTCACGTATCAAACGTAAAGCATTCAATAAAAAAAGTTTCTGTTTTTCCCTGCTCAGTCCGGAAAACTCATCTACCCATTCAATGATCTTAACAACATCTTTCGCGTAGGCAATTCTCATAAGGCTGACAAAACGGTCAAAATTCGCTTTATTCTGCTCATCAGACAGGAGGGATGACAGGGCAAGGTTAAAATTCCCGTTTGAAAGACGTACTGCATTTTCAATAACTTCATCTGAAGCATCTGTTTTCTCTTTTAAGGCTTTCTCAACATCGCTGCTATTCATTTTGGGTATCCGGAGAATTTGTGTCCGGCTTCTGATTGTAGGCAGTATATCATCAGGATTTTCTGCAACCAGAATAAATACAGTTTGTCTGGGTGGCTCCTCGATCAATTTTAAAAGTTTGTTTGCCGAAAAAGCATTCATTCTCTCCGGGAGCCACATTATAAGTACCTTATAATCTGATTCATAAGCTTTCATAGCCAGTTTCCTGATAATAACCGAACTTTGCCGGGTGCCGATAATGCCCTGCTTATTTTCGAGTCCGATTTTCTCATACCAGTTGTACTGGTTCATATAAGGATTTTCAAGAAGAGCCCTTCGCCAGGTTTCAAGCAAATCGTCTACCCCGGATTCTCCTTCTCTGGCAGATGCAGGAAATGAAAAATGCAGATCCGGATGTGCCAGCTTATTATATTTCAGACAAGAAGGGCACTCTCCACATGCCTCATTCTCTTCAGGGTTTGAACAGGAAAGATAACGGGCAAAGGCAATTGCTATGGCCAGTTTTCCACAACCCTCGGGGCCGTGTAAAAGCAGTGCATGACTTACCCTTTCTTCTGCAACCGACTTTATTAGTCGCTTTTTAATAACTTCTTGTCCGGGTATTTCCCTGAAGTACATTTTTCTTTTTCTTAAAGTTTACTAACTGCTAACATTAAACAAAGGTAATTATAAAATAAGTTTTTTTACCTTTGAATACATTTTTCCAAAAGTTAACATTTTTGTAATTAAATTTTAATAATATGAAGACCGTTGACAATTATGATTTTTCCGGCAAGAAAGCCATTATGAGGGTTGATTTCAATGTCCCTTTGAATTCTGATCACGAAGTAACGGATGATACAAGGATCCGTGCTGCGATACCATCAATTAAAAAGATCCTCGATGACGGGGGAGCAGCAATATTGATGTCTCACCTGGGTCGTCCAAAAGAGGGTCCCGAAGAAAAATTCTCGCTCAAACATGTTATATCTACACTTTCATCACTTCTGGATACCAAGGTAAAATTCGCTTCAGACTGCATAGGCGAAGATACATTTGAAATGAAAAAAGCTCTAAAACCCGGAGAAGTTCTACTACTAGAAAACCTTCGTTTTTATAAGGAAGAAACCAAAGGCGATAAGGATTTTGCAGGGAAACTGGCTGAAGGTGCCGACGTATATGTTAATGATGCTTTTGGCACTGCCCACCGCGCACACGCATCAACTACCATCGTCGCAGAATTCTTTGAAGAAGATAAAGTGTTTGGTTACATTATCAAAAATGAACTGTCTGCTTTGGATAAAGTGCTGAAAAAACCCGAAAATCCCTTTACCGCAATCATGGGAGGGGCAAAAGTATCTGATAAGATACAGGTTATTGAAAATCTCCTCGACAAAGTGGATAATCTCATCATCGGCGGAGGAATGACATATACTTTTGTAAAAGCAAAAGGCGGAAATATCGGCAATTCACTTTGCGAAGAAGATAAAATGGATATGGCCCTCGACCTTATAAAGAAAGCGGAAGAAAAAGCGGTAAATCTTATCCTTCCGGTCGATCATGTTCTTGCCGATAAATTCGAGAACGATGCAAAAACAGAAAATACACCGATCGCTGAAGGCAAAGAAGGAATGATGGGCCTGGATATTGGCGATGATACCATTAATCTGTTTACCGATGTAATTAAAAAGTCCAAAACAATTCTCTGGAACGGCCCAATGGGTGTATTTGAAATGTCCAATTTCCGTAAAGGTACTGTAGCAATAGCAAAAGCCATTGCCAAAGCCACCGAAGATGGTGCATATAGTCTTGTAGGGGGCGGCGATTCAGTTGCAGCAGTTAATAAGTTCGGATTGGCCGATAAAGTAAGCTATGTATCAACCGGTGGAGGCGCGATGCTGGAATATGTTGAAGGGAAGGAGTTGCCTGGTATAGAAGCAGTCAGATCTAAGTAGTGTCTGTCCATAATGTCCAATATCTGCGTTGCTGCAAAAATTTTAAATCCTCATATACGCTAGTATACTGCGGTTTAAAATTTTCGCGCGCCTTGATCTTGAACATTATGATCCAGACACTCGACTTTATGGACAAGCACTAAGTAGAGCCTGTCCATAATGTCAGTGAGACTATGATTTTGGTTTTCAAAATCATTTAGCCGAA
>CAYRTD010000191.1:0-6321 GCA_964426915.1 uncultured Bacteroidaceae bacterium
CGCAAGCCTTGATCTCGAACATTATGTTCCGATAGCTATCGGAACAGACACTCGAGTTTATTGACGGACACTAATTATGAAGTCTGGGGAAATTCCACACATTAAAATGCCTTGGAAAGCCGGTGAAATGGGGCCTCAGGCCGTGGTTATCTGAGAGAAATGTGAGGAAGGTTTAATTGTTTAATCGTTTATGGGTTTATAGGATTATAGGTTTATAGGTTTATGGTTAGAGGGGAGCCGAGGTGTTGGATGGTTACAGATTTGTTTCAGGGGAGTATCAGAATTGTTTCAGGGTGGGGGAGTGATCACACCTCACGATCACCGATCACCGTCACCGTTCACACCGATCACCGTCACCGTTCACACCGATCACCCATACGATTACCGATTACCGATCACTGACTGACCGTTCACCGATCACCGTTCACCGATCACCGACACACCGCTCCCCCCTCCCCCCTTCCTCCTGTCATAAACAACATACCCCGCAAAAACCACCGCACTCACAACAACTGTCCATATCAAACCGGTTTTCAGCCGCTCATTATTCTCACCAAACCATGCAAACAGAATAGTAAGTGGAACAATTCCCGTGAGGGTGGCTCCAATGAATTTCCAATAAGTCATTTTTACTATACCCGCTACGAAACTTATAGCATCATTGGATAAAAAGGGTGTTAAGCGGGTAATTACCACGGCCCAGAAACCGTACCGGTTGACATAATATTCCAGTTTTTTTTCTTTTTTTTTACCAATAATCTTCTCAACGGTTAAATGGCTGAGAAATTTCCCGACAAAAAATCCTACGGTTGAGGCTGTGAAAATAGCAGCAATCGCAATAAGGGAACCCCAGAAAGGTCCATACGCCAGGATCGACACAAGCATTAGGAGAGGAGAAGGGATGACGATAAGAAACATTTGCAGAATCATAGTAAAGATGATGAAAAGCGGACCCCAAAAACCCATTTTCCCAACCCAGGCTGAAATCCTTTCTTCATTCTGGCTGGTTAGTACATGATAAGCTTCCTTAAAAAAATCATGAACTCCCGGAATAGTGAAATAGGCAATTATAATACCTCCTAAAATTATACCGCTTATTATCAGTGACCATTTATTGTTCTTCGTATTTTTATGATTGCTGCTGGAATTCATCTGGAAAATAAGTACATTTTACAAAAATAATTAATGCTCAATTATTATTATCCTTACAGAACTGGGGAACCCTTTACCAATACCGGGAAGATTTCTCCTATTGCTTCAACAATAAATTGAATGGCAATTGCGGTAACAATAATCCCGAATGTCCTTGTAAATACTGTAAAAACTATATCATCTACATTTTTCTCCAGATAAGATGAGCTTAAAAATACAAGTAAAAGAGCCAAAAATGCAATAAAAATCATTCCTGCCAGGAAAATATAATCAATTGCTGAATGGGCCTGATTTCCAAAAACTATTACCGTTGTTATGGATCCCGGACCGGCCAGTGCAGGAATTCCCATGGGAACAATAATTTCTCTGAAGCGCTGTTTTGCAATTGTCTTTGTACTTCCTTCTTCAAAATGGCTTTTTCTTACCTGTGTTGCTGACCCCCTAACCATTGATATTCCGACATACAGTAATAAAATGCCACCGGCAATCTTAAAAACCTGGAGTTCTATAGAAAAAAATTCGAGTAGGTATTTTCCCCCAATCAGGAAAATAACAAGGATAAAGTAGGCTGTAAGTATGACCATTATTGCAACACGCTTCCTTATTCTGCTTGCTTCATCATTGGTGAGCTCACTCCAGATCGGCCATATACCGATTGGGTTTACAATGGCCAGCATAGCAGCCAGGAAATTGAGATACAGGTCCCAGTTCATGAAGATATATTTTTATAGTGCTTACAACAAAAAATACAAATGAGACTAAAAATGGTTTATGTAAAGCGGAATTAATACTAAAATATTTCTCTCAGGGAAGGGTAAATCAAAAAATTATGAACCATCTGTAGTTAGTAGTGTAATAATTATCATTAATTTATTTGCTATTTTTCAGGGTCTTCTAAAACAGGATGTAATTCCTATTCTTTTTTCTATTTTTACTCCACATTCAGAACCAATTTTTTTAATGAGCCAAATGAAACGCAGAGATTTCCTGAAGTATAATGCCCTGATTACCGGCGGAACCCTGGCTGGCGGATCATTAATAGCTGAATTGATGGCCAACGAAAGTGTGCTGGAAGCTGCACAATCACATTCTTCAGCAGAAAAGATGATAAGGGTGGGATGTCCGGCTCACAATTGTGGAGGTAGATGTCTGCTCAAAGTTTTTGTAAAAGAAGGAGTCATCGTTAAAATTGAAACGGATGACCGGCCCAATGATTCGATCGAAGATCCACAACTTAGAGCCTGCCTGCGGGGGCGTGCTTACAGGCACAGGCAGTACCATTCAGGCAGGTTAAAATACCCGATGAAAAGAACAGGAAAGCGGGGTGAAGGAAAATTTGAAAGAATTAGCTGGGATGAAGCCACTAATATTATGGCTGATAAACTTGCCACGATCAGGGAGAAATATGGAAATGAATCTATTTATGTTCCATACGGCACTGGAAGTTACAACCAAACCAATGGTAAATCGACAGCTAGCCGTTTAATGAATTTGATGGGAGGGGCTTTAGGTTTTTACAACTCATATAGCTGGGCATGTATCAGTAAAGCAACACCCTATGTATATGGCACAAACATTACAGGTAATCAGCGGCAGGATTGGCTAAACGCAAAGTATATTATCATGTGGGGATGGAATCCCTCGGAAATGAGAGATGGCACCAATAGCGAATTATTCATTAAAAAAGCCAGGGAAAACGGAGCCAGAATCGTATGTATTGATCCCAGGATGACTTTAAGTGCTGTTGCTCTTGCCGATGAATGGGTACCTATACGACCTGGGACAGATACAGCACTAATGAGCGCCATGGTTTATGTAATGATCAGGGAAAACTTATACGATAAGGATTTTGTAGAGAGATGCTGTATAGGTTTTGACTCTGGTCAGATGCCTGAGGGTTTTGAAAAGGAAGAAAGTTATAAGGATTATATCCTTGGCACATTTGATAATGATCCTAAAACCCCGGAATGGGCAGAAAAAATTACCGCCATACCCAAAGAAACTATTGTACGTATAGCCAGAGAATATGCCACCACAAAACCTGCTGTTCTTTACCAGGGTTATGGTATGCAGCGCAGGGCTTATGGCGAGCAACCTGTGCGTGGAGGCTGTGTACTGGCTGCTATAACCGGAAATGTTGGGATTTCAGGGGGATGGGCTAGTGGATTAGCATTGCAGGCTAATGATGGAGGCCCGCTGTGGACAGTTTTCCCAACCTTAACCAATCCTGTTAAAACTAAAATCCCCTGCTTCTTATGGACAGAGGCTGTTGTAAGAGGCACTCAGCTTACAGAAAAAGAAGGATTAACAGGAACAGATAAGCTTAAAAACAATATTAAACTTATCTGGGCTGTAGCATCAAATGCAATAATAAATCAGCACGGAAATGTTAACAGGACGGCAGAGATAATGAAGGATGAGTCACTTGTGGAATTTTTTGCGGTTCAGGACAATTTTCTTACCCCAACCGGAATGTTCGCCGATTTATTATTGCCGGCCTGTACACAATTTGAGACCTGGGGAGTTGAGGATGGCTGGAAATACGGAGAAGAAGTAATCCTTCAACCCAAAATAGTTGACCCTCCCTGGGAAACAAAAAGCGATTACCAGATATGTGCAGATATAGCAGAAAAGTTAGGGTTAAAAGAAGTCTATACTGAAGGAAAAACGGAAAAAGAATGGGTGGAACAGTTTATTGAAACTTTCAGAAAGGCGCGTTTTCCTGACATTCCGAAGCTGGATGAATTTGAAAAATCCAATAAAGGTGTTTATTCTGTGCCGGTAACCAAACCTGAAATAGCTTTTGAGAAGTTCAGGGAAGATCCGGATAAACACCCCCTTCCCACACCTTCAGGCAAAGTGGAAATATTCTCACAAAGATTATTCGAGATGAATAATCCCAGGGAAATACCTGCTGTACCCAAGTATATCAGGGAATGGGAAAGTCCTTTTGGAAAGGAAGCAAAGGATTATCCCCTGCAGGTAATTGGTCCGCATTATATGCCCCGCGTACACTCTACGCATGATAATATTGATGTGCTGAGTGAAGCATTTCCACAAAGGATTTTCATTAATCCGATTGATGCTGAGCAACGAGACCTGAAAAACGGTCAGAAAGTTAAAATATATAACGAGAGGGGAACAGTTATTCTTCCCTGTCGTATCACAGCCCGTATTTTACCGGGTGTAATAGCCATTCCCCAGGGAGCCTGGTGGAAACCAAACGATAAAGGATATGATGAAGGAGGTTGTGTAAATACGCTGACCTCAGAAAAATGGACTCCGTTGGCATTTGGTAATGCCCAGCATACCATAATGGCAGAAGTTGAACTTTACAATGAATGAGATGAAAAGACCGGCATTTTATTTTGATTCGGATGCTTGCTCGGGTTGTAAAACCTGTCAGATCGCATGCAAGGATAAAAATAATCTTAATATCGGAGTAACCTGGAGAAAGGTTTATGAAATCACAGGCGGGAGCTGGGAAAAGGATGGAGATGCCTGGAGATCGAATGTTATAGCCTATAATATTTCGATGTCATGTAATCATTGTGAAGATCCTATTTGTTTGAGATCATGCCCGGCGAAAGCGATCACAAAAACTGAAAAGGGTATTGTCATAATAGATAAGGAGAAATGCATGGGCTGTAAGTACTGTTCGTGGTCATGTCCATACAGTGCACTTCAATATGATGTCAAAAATGGAGTAATGACCAAGTGTGATATGTGTGAGGATTATGTAATCGAGGGCAAAAATCCTTCCTGTGTGGATGCATGTCCCACCAGGGCCCTGGATTTTGGAGAATACGATGATCTTGCTCAGAAGTATGGGGAAGTATTGCATTTGCATCCTCTTCCCGACCAGAATATCACAAAACCTTCCATTCTTATAAATCCCCATAAGAATGCATTGAAAGGAGAAAACAAAACTGCGGAAATATCAAATACGGAGGAAATAAAAAATGCATAATGAAGGTGCACTGATTGCATTCACATTGATAAGCCAGCTAACTGTCGGATCACTACTATTATATTCATTTATCTATTTCACCGCAAAGAGTGCTACATCCCAATTGCCATCCGGATTCAACGCAAAAACACCGGAATTGCTTTTGCTGGCAGGTATGGTCATTGCCACAGCAATTTCATTTCTCCATCTGGGCAGTCCGGCAAATGCCATTTATGCACTGAATAATATAACAACATCATGGATAAGCCGTGAAATATTAAGCCTGTCCATATTTTCCATGAGCCTGTTCCTGCTGTTTCTTGGCAGATGGTTGATGAATTCCAGGGAAAGAATTATTTCATTTTTATTTCTTTTATCAGCAATAACGGGCATTATTTTTATCATAGTAATGATCAGGTTATATATGATCCCGACAGTTATTACCTGGGCTACCTGGTATACTCCTTTAGGTTTTGTGTTCACCACTTTAATATTAGGGATATGTGGGGTGCTGGCTTATTTTGTGATTTTCAACCTGAAGATTGAAAAAATCAAGCCCCTTTTGCAATTGCTTATGGTTTTCCTTTTTATTGAGGCACTGATCTCAGTATTGAATCATAGTATGTTGAGTAATATTTCAATTCCGCATACCAACCAATTTTTATTGGATAATCTGCATTTAAACTACACCATAATCCGTATTGCAGTAATAACCTCAGTCCTGATTTTTCTGATTTTTATTTCCAGAATAAAACTAAATCACGGAAGCCCGTTAACTGTGAAATTACTTGTATTTTTAGCTATAATTCTGGTGTTAATTGAACAATTTGCGGGTAAATATGTATTTTATGCCAGTTTTGTAAGGGTAGGCCTGTAAATCCCATTACCTTAAAAAAACCTAAAACTGAACCACTATTTATAACCTAAATAGGTTACCTTATTGTTTAAAATATTTGATTGTGATTGTGGAGATGTACGGCCTTGCGTCTTCACTATATTGTATAACATTATGTCATATAGCTTTTATTTTCGTTAAATCATTGACTTAATATCATTCTTATCTTATATTTATCATATATTATTTGTGAATAGCACAATCCTCTGTTTTCTGGCTTTGTTTTTAGCTTTTAATGGTTAAAATAAAGTAAGTAGTGTCCGTCAATAAAGTCGAGTGTCTGGATCATAATGTTCAAGATCAAGGCGCGCAAAAATTTTAAACC
>CAYRTD010000192.1:0-6158 GCA_964426915.1 uncultured Bacteroidaceae bacterium
ATGATTTTGAAAATCAAAATCATAGTCTCACTGATTTAACACTGAATGAGTATTTTGGACATTATGGACAGACACTATTTAGACTTACTGCATCGGAGATAATCTGAGCTGCAACAACACCGGCTGTTTCAGTCCTTAGCCGGCTATTACCAAGGGAAACAGGAGTAAAACCTTTATTCATGGCAGCTTCCAGCTCTGATGGAGAGAAATCGCCCTCCGGACCAATGAGAATTATATAAGAAGCCGGATCACCGGCTGATTTTATCAGCTCTTCCTTTTTAGCCTGCATGCAATGAGCAATGTATCTAATTTTTCTATTATCAACGCTTCTTAAGAAATCATCATAAGAAGTTAAAGGATCCAATTCAGGAAGAAATGCCTTAACAGATTGTTTAACCGCGGAGAGGATTACCCTTTGAAAACGGTCTTCTCTGATCTTTCTCCTTTCAGAACGTTCACATATCAGAGGAGTGATCCTATCTATACCGATTTCTGTTGCTTTCTCAAGGAACCATTCAAAGCGATCATTATTCTTCGTTGGGGAAATCGCTATATGAAGATAATAGGGGCGTTTCTCAAAATCCTCCCTGCTATTTAAAACCTTTATTTCACATTCCTTTGGTCCGGCTGTTATAAGTTCTCCCCAGTGCAGGCCTCCTTTCCCGTCGATAAAACTGACTTTATCACCCTCCTTCATCCTTAGAACTTTTACGCAATGTCTTGATTCATCTTCATTCAGGTAAGCTGTACCTTTATTAATATTTGAAGTATAAAAGAGATTCATGATTTTATCTGTAAAATAAATATTATTTTCTCCGTAGTTCTTTTGCTATTTGATGAAGAAATCAACGGGTATTATTATTCAAAGATAAATGAATATTATCTTTATACCTTAATTTGGTAAAAACATGAAAATCGGACTACTTTCCGATACTCACGGATACTTTGATCCCAGGCTTAAAAAGTTCTTCAAAGATTGTAGCGAGATATGGCATGCAGGAGATATCGGAAACATAGAAACAGCAGATGAGATAGCCTCATTCAAGCCCCTTATTGCCGTATACGGAAATATTGATGACTCTAAGTTAAGAACGGTGTATCCTCTTCATCAAAGATTTGAGCGTAATGGTCTTGATGTTATGATGACCCATATTGGAGGATATCCCGGGAAATACGACCGGTCTGTAAAACAAATCATTTCCTCGTCTCCTCCTGATCTGTTTATTAGCGGACACTCCCACATTCTGAAAGTAATGAATGATAAAAAACTGAATCTGCTGCACATAAATCCCGGAGCTGCGGGAAAAAACGGAATGCATAAATTCAGAACAGCAATCCGTTTTTTTATCAGGAATTCAAAGATAGAAGACCTTGAGATCTGGGAAATACCCAGGTAAAAACGGTTGAATAAGTTCTGACATAACTTATTGTTCTTCCATTTCCTGCTGTGTCTCCACGTTGAATCTTCTGAGAAATAGCTGCAACCTTCTTTCCGGTGCCAGAGAATAAATATATCCTGTTTCTCCCGGTCTGGTTCTCAGTTTTCTGTCCCTGGCTTTCAACTCAAAGATCAGGTTATTAAAAATGCGGTTAGAGGATACCACCTGCATTGAGCCGGGAGTATAACCAAAATAATACCAATTCTCATCATCCAGTGTCATATATATATCAAACAAATCACCGGAAGGTTTTTTGGTAAGGGAAACAATAGCTTTAACTCTTCTGTTTATCATACGGTCACCTACCTTAACCACATCTATTTCCCCCTTGTAACGGTAGCTGCGGGAATACTGATTCCAATTAAGATTTATTCCGGATAAAATAAGTGTTTTGTTCATCTTTTCAGGAATATTCCGGTATTCCCCATAAAGACTTAGATCTGCATCAAGTCGCTCAAGGTCCTCTTTACCGATGAGTTCTCTCATCGATTGTTTATATAATTTATCCGAAAGGTCCATTGGCTGAATTCCGGGTATGCTATCCAGGTCATTTGCGAATAATTCCAGTGCTTCAGGAGCGAATAAAAAATCAAGACTCATCAAAATATTAGCAATAAAACTATTGCCTTCGATATTATGTTGACTTGCTCCGAAAGTTTGCATTTCAATTTGTCCAAAATCAGTCTGCAAATTCAGTTCTCCCTGGCTATGCATTATACAAGTGCGCCGATCAAGTGCAAGATAATTGCCTGTTTCAGTGGAATCAACCAGCTTCTCGGTACTCGAGATCTCATATCTCTTCCTGAGCGGATCAAACCTCAGAAATCCGTGTGATGTGGTAATAAAACGATCGAAATAATCTTTTCTTCCTGAAAAAAAAGTGGAATAAATGTGAGTAGAATCGCGGGTAATCATTGTACCGGCATAAGTTGGTGCCATATCATATTGAAACGGAGTTTCAGAAACAGGAATCATAACACTGTCGGGATCAATACTTGTTTCAAATTTCAGCCATTGCCTGCCCAACCGGCAATCGTGTACCACCCTGGTTCCACCCTTAAAGCGCAGAAAAGGCTCACGTGAGGCAAGAAAAACTTCACCCATAAATCCGAAATAAGGACTAAGTGTAAAATCCTCTGATGTACTGATCTCTCCTTTAGCGGTTGTCTGTCCAGAGGTGTCGACATGTATATTTGAAAAATGAATAAGCTGTGATTCCCCCATAAGGTCAATGTAATCATAATCTGCACTCGCAGTATAATCATACTTTCCATTAATACTGACACTTGCATTGTATAAAGAATAGTACTCATTCCTGTAATCGGTAATTATTCCGGCATCGGTAAGTTGATGCATACGAGCATTTCTGCTAACGGATAATTGTCCGTCTCCGGGGAATATTCTTGCATCGGCCACCTGAATATAAGGAACTTCAGTTGCAGTTAACCGGCTTTCATTATAATCATAGATAGCTAAGGGAGATACGAAGTTCAGAGAGTCCTGGCTTGGAAGAAGAGAATAATAACGCGGACCTGAAAGACCGTCTTCTGACTGAGCAGTTTCTATTTCTTTATTCAACCCCATTTTAACAGTCCCATCCGCTATTTCCCATTCAAAATAGTCGAGATTTGATGAATACAATATTTCCGGAAATTCTACAAGAGTATAATCCTCGTTCGCGAAGAATTGTCCATTCTTCGTTTCAAAATCTATATTCGCACGTACGTTAGCCGTGTTAATTGCCAGTTTATCAGAAAGGGGTGAATTAAGACGGAAATCGGAAGTATCAGCCATGATTTGCTCATCATCATAAACAAATTCATCAGAGATAATAGCGGAAGTAACTAGATCCATTGAACCCTTTCCGCTCAAACCTTGAGGTCTGAGCAACAGGTCGCCCCTGAGTATAACAGTGTCAGAAAACATTGTGAAAGGGATATCTGACATATCAGCATAAAACTCATCTTTCTTATTGAACCACTTAATCTTGTTATTTTCACTGCTTACTTTAGGATAACCGGTTCCGGATGACTGTTTTTTTATGAGGAATTCCCTCGAAGTTGTCATTAAAGAATCCGGATGAAAAGTAAAATCATCGGAATAGGTTGTTGACGTCAGGTAGTCTAGCTGCCCAGCACCCCGCAATCCACTGCTGCTCATTTCAAGAGCATTATAGAATGTTCCTTTCCCATTATATACCGTCAAACCATTTTCGGGTGTTTCGTATACAAACCCCAGGGAATTATCGTCTCTCAGAGTTAATTTTTGATCGAGAGGCGGCAACATACCTCCCGATCGGAAAACACCGGTAAGTTCCATGCCCTCACGGGCGAAGTTGTCGAGACTGTCAAGCTCGAAGGGATCAAGTTCAAAATAGGTATCTCCCCGCTCATAAACCCCACCCTGAATAGAAGGATCATCAAAATAGACGTAAGAATTTTCATTGGATTTAAATACAGGATAACCGGGATTATCTTCGATTCCTGATTTATTATCCGCTTTATCAATCAGTATTTCTCCAGTCAGGTTTTGAATAAGGTTCTCAATGTTCATTACTTCCCGTTCCCCGGTATTTCTATCGGCTGTCATAACCTGTACACGCAATGAGTCAATATCCTGAAGATTAACTTTAAAGCTATCATAGCTGAAAAAGAAATTTGAACCATACATCTTAATTAATCCGGCCTGGATGGAGCCATCGAACTGAAAATTTTTATTCCTTTTCATAATGATCTGATTGGAAGCAGGAACAATTACAACATTCTGAGAATCACTCAAAAATATATTGGGTATTCCGTATATGGTCAAATCATTATTTTCGATGTTAAGTGTTGCATTATCATTTGGAGCTCTGACGTTGGATTGAAAAAGAATCACGTCAAAATCTGTTTTATCCATACTCGCCTCAATAAAATAAAACAGTTTATCCTTAAGGAAGATCCTGTCTTTATCGTCATCATAAAAAATAAATCCCAGTCTTGACAATTTCATCATCTGATGCCTTACCTGATAATCCGGCCGTCCAATATTTCCGGAATACGCCGTCAGGGGGAATTCCCGCCATCCGTTCAATTGTCGTGAAAAATTCCATAAAGACACAAGCGGATGGGCATAATCCCTACCCTGAAGTTCGGAGTAAAAATCCTGGTTAAAAAACCGGTTCGATTCGAAGGTGGCTGATCCGATGGCCCTTCCGATGGAAGGTTGAAACTCCATTATTTTTGTACCTCTTTTCCAAAGAAGCTCCTCGAAATTCATATTCACATTATGATATGAGTTGCTGTAAGGGACTCCCGAGGTATAGACTTCTTTTTTGCTCAATCTGATTTCATCGCTACCCTCAAGATAAAGAAAATTCAGGTCAGGATGATGAATGGAATCAGACTCCAGTCTGATGATCATCTCACAGCTTATAGAGTTCATGGATGTTTCACCAATAACTATATTCTGAGAACGGATCTGCATCCGCAATGTATCGTTTTCGGAGATATCCAGGCTGGCAGGGTTATTTCCACTACCAGTCCCTACAAGTTTAGCACCCTGCATGGAAAGTCCTCCGATGAACTGTATATCCTGGAATAATTCAGGTATAGTATAACTACTCTGATAAGAATAAAATTTGGGATAAGTTGCTTTTGAAGGATCGGAAACAGGCATAGCTCTGTCCTGAAGGTAACCTTCAAGTGGAAAATCAAAATATTTTTTATAGAAAAACTCTACAGAATCAGCCCTGTACTGGGATCGGTTAATTTCTATCTCATATTCTTTTAGGTTTGCATATACCTGATCGGGATTAAGACCTGCCCGCTCCCAGGTGATCCTTCCTCCTTTTCCCTTCCATTTGAGATTTATGAGATTATAAAAACCGGAGGAACCAAATATCTCTAATGTATCCCTATTCGAATAACATATAAGATCCACTTTATTGAAACTGACAACAGGCAAATTATTTATTTCTCCAAAAGTGAAATCGTTATTACTGACCTTCCAGTGGTTTCCTGCAAGATCGTATAGAACAGAATCTTCAATTATTCCTCTGATAAAATTCATGGCCCTCTGGATCTCATTAAAGCTGACTTCCGAACCCGCAAGAAGACGGTTATATGATTCAAACCATTTATTAAAATTCTTTTCTTTCAATTCAGGATCCAGTTGCTTGATCAACAATGATATATAATTTACAAATGCCGGAGAGGGCCTGGCTCTTCGTCTGAGCATATGATTAGAAGCTTCAATAATTTCCAGCTTTTGCTCATATAATAATGAATCAGATCCCCATACAGAAACGAATCGGTCTAAAAGATATTCATCCTCCTCCGGAATGTCTTCCATAAAATCTGTAAACTGATTAATGAACTCAGAAGTATCTGTACTGAATTCCCTTATTTGTTGGCTGTAAACTGAATAGAAACCAAGAAGCAGGGGGAAAATTATAATGAGTTTTCTCATCCGTTCATCGCATATTTAGCATTATCTCCATAAAAAAAAGGTATACGTCTATAATCCGCAGAGGTTTAATTAGTCTGTCCATAATGTCCGATATCTGCGTTGCTGCAAAAATTTAAAATCCTCATATACGCTAGTATACTGCGGTTTAAAATTTTTGCGCGCCTTGATCTCGAACATTCTGAAACAGACTCTCGACTCTATTGACGGACACTAATTAGTGTCTGTCCATAATGTCCGAAATACTCATTCAGTGTTAAATCAGTGAGACTA
>CAYRTD010000193.1:0-6065 GCA_964426915.1 uncultured Bacteroidaceae bacterium
GTAATTTTAAGCTGCCCTTTCCTTGCTCCGCTGAAGCTTCGCGAAGGCGAGCAGGCCGGAATCGTATTATCGGGAACAGACGAAATCCAGGAGAATTTGATAGCATGTATTAAAACTACGCCCTGTTTGACCGGACCGACTTATGTATAAAGAGTAGCTCTGGGGGAGGGGTTAGGGGTGGGGCAAACAGAGGGATGCATCAGGTTGTAACCGAAAACTAAAAAACACTTTTTAGAGTGGACTCCTTTAATCATTTCCCGGACGGATTTATCAGAACAAAGCCAAGCCCCTGCTCCTCCGCACGCTGTCGCAGAGGCCTTCGCCAGAGGCTTCTGCCGCCGGAGAAAGCTTTCCGCGAGCGTAGAAGCTCTGCGCTGCGCCTTCAGGCAAGCTTTCGGCGGCCGAAGGGAGACGCTAGCCTAGGCGCCTAAAGCTTTCACCGGCGGCCGAAGCCTTACGCTTGCGCTGAAGCTACAGCGTAGGACTCAGCGGCACGCGGAACCGGGGCATAATCATTAGCACAGGGTACAGCAAGGCAGAGTGAGTGTGAGAGCGAGGGTGTTTTTAAAAAAGTATGTCTCCGGGGGAGGCAAAAGACAGAGTGAGAGTGTTTCGAAAAAGCATGTTTCAAGGGGAGTCGAATGTCGATAACCCGGGGAGGGGGCAGAATGTATTACAAAACCCATCAATACAAAAAGCCAAAAAGCCACAATGGAATAGTGCCGGCAAAACCATGTTCAATATCATCTAATGCAAGGAAGGAGTTTTTTAATCCTTTGATTTGATCAGAATTTTTATTTTTTCCTCCTGTTTCGAAGAGGTATTGATCATTTACCAGGAAATCGCCTTTTCCCGGACTCATGTATATCTCATGCCCGGAATTCCGGATCTGGTTAATAAAAAAGACTTCTCTGATGGTGCCTATGTTTGGTTCATTTTGAAAAGCAAAGGAAAAAGAAGGATTTTCAAAATATATCTTGTCCGGTTTTTGCAACTGTGAGAGTCCTTTTCCCGGTTTGCGCAACAAATGAAGTATACCTGCATCATGTAAGTTCTTAAGATAAATGTTTAAGGTATTTCTTCCGAGTTGAATTCTTTCTGCAATTTTGGAAATATTGGGTTGGAAGGGAACACTTTCTGCGATAACTCCCAATATTTTCCTGATCTTTATGATATTTGCAGGGCTATAGCCTTCAATCCATGAGAGATCATTTTCGAGAACAGTATTGATGATCTGTAATAAACGCGGACCAAAGCTTTCCTGATCAATACCATGCCTGAATGGAAAATATCCCGATTCAAGATATCTTTTAAAAGCCGGAATAACTTTTAGTTGACCTGTAATTTCCCGTGATAACTTTCTATGATGAGCAATTATTTCAGAAAGGCTATATTTTTCTATGTGGACATTATGTTCCAGTGATAAATATTCCCGAAAGGAAAGGCCATGAAGAGTATAGGTGATCAACCTGCGGCTAAGGTCTGATTCGCCACGGTACAGATCCAGTGCAGAGGAACTGGTGAAAATAACCCGTATATCCGGAAAACCATCATAGATTAATTTTAGCTCCCTTGACCAGGCAGGATATTTATGAACTTCATCCACAAGCAGCAATTTACCGCCATATTTGTTCCATTCAGATGCCAGGTTGAAAAGAGTATTATTATAAAAGTATGGATGATCGGCAGTTACATACATTGCCTCATTGCTTCCGGAATATTCATATTTAAGATATTGAAGAAACATGGTCGTCTTTCCAACGCCACGGAGGCCTTTAATTCCAATAAGTCTCGATTCCTGTTGTAATACCGGATAAAGATAACGATACCACCGGCTGATCTCCTGGTTTAATAAATTGGTTTGATATGAAATCAGTTCTTTCATAAATATGATTTGGGTTGAGATCAAAAATAAATAATAAATGATTTATTTCCAAATCAAATATTTTATATGGATTTCGGTTTTTTTATTATAGCCTATGCCAAACGGACGGGTGAGAAATCTCCTCTTATCATTGCGTGGCTGAAGGTGGGATTAACCCCATGTTAATAAAGGCCAGGCTTTTTCCTCAAACCAGCTCTTTTACATTACGCCGGTTGGGGCTCAGGATTCTTTCATCTTATTTGACCGGGTGAATGTCATTTTGGTTTGGGAATTTCGTCTGAGTAACACGGTAAAGTTGCTAATTTCAGTGAATTGGAAACCCTTATTTAAGATAAATAAACTCTCCCACCCCAATCGGTAAATTAAATCCGAACCACACAAACAACAATACCGTCCACATTACAAACAGGAAGAGGGCATAGGGTACGAGCATGGAGATTACGGTTCCTATCCCGAGGCGTTTGTCGTACTGGTGCACCCAGCCGAGGAGGAGGGGGAAGTAGACGTAGAGGGGGCTTATGCTGTTGGTGACGGAATCGCCTACCCGGTACATTAGCTGAACGAAGGCGGGGCTGTAGCCTAGCTGGGCGAGCATGGGGATGAATACGGGGGCGAAGATGGCCCATTTTGCCGAGCCGCTGCCCATGAAGATGTTCAGGAATGCAATGAGGAGCATGAAAAGAATGAATAGTAAGGGTCCTGTGAGTCCGGTGGTCTTAAGAAACTGAGCTCCTTCCACGGCAATTATGGTATCGAGGTTCGACCAGGTGAACATGTAAATGAACTGGGCTACCACCAGCATCAGCACTATGTAGCCGGCGAGGTTACGCATTCCGTGCTCCATGTGTTTTATCAGATCGTCAAACTTTTGGATGGTACCCACCGCGCGGCCGTAGAAATAGCCTGGCAGGGCGAACAATACGAACAGGATGGGGATGAGTCCACGTAAAAAGGGAGACTCCACTACCAGGGATCCCGTTTCGGGATTTCTCAGGGGGGCGCCGGGAGGGGCTGTGAGTGCAATAACCACCAGGACAAAGGCTAAGAATGCGTATCCCGCGTGTTTGAGCCCTTTTCTCTCACTGGGTGTCAGTTCCGGGCTTTTTTCGGAAGCGCCGGCCACCATTTCCATGCCACTGAAGCTTGCTGCGCGGGGGATTGTGTAGCGTTTTACCACAATAGCACCTACAATGCCAAGAAAAAGGGTTGAAACGATCATAAAATACCAGTTGGCGGTAGCAGCCACTTCCATGGGGGGATCCATGGTTTCGGTGATCTGGGTGCTGATCCCTGCGAGGAGGACGTCGGTTCCTGCAATGAACAGGTTTGCGGTAAATCCGGCAGTGGCACCGGCATATCCTGCTATGAGTCCGGCAATGGGATGATATCCGAGTTGCATAAAAATAAGAGCAGCAATGGGCGGCACCACAACAACCCCTGCATCGGAGCCGATATTTCCGCAGGCGCCAATAATGAAGATCACAGGAAAGATAATTTTTTTGGGAGTGGAAAAAGCGAGTCGCCGCATGATCACCTCCAGAAGTCCGCTTTGCTCGGCTATAGAAACGCCCATGAGCATCACCAGGACGAGTCCGAGGGGTGCAAAATGCGCAAAATTGGTGACCATATTTTCAAGGAACCACCGAAGGCCTTCCTCCGACATCAGGTTTTTTACAGCGATGAGTTCACCCTGGGGATCGGTTACCGAGACTTTCAGGTAACTGGCGATGGCGCTGGTTAAGACGATAAATACACATATCCACACGAACATCCAGAAGGGATGGGGGAGTTTGTTGCCGGCGATTTCTATCCAGCGGAGGAAGCCTTTGGCTTGTTGTGGGTTTTGGGGGGTGTCTTTTTTCATCCTTGGTTTTTTTGGGGTGAAAAATTTTTAGGGGGTAAAAATGGGAATTTTTTTTTGATTGGCATGGGATTTTTGTTGTTATGAGGGGGTTTGTTTTTGGGTGATGATTAATTATATAATAGCTTTTTCATACTTTTTGCTTGATCAAAAAGTATCCCTCATAATTCTACGATGAATTATCTTGTATTATCAATACAAAATATTTTGTATTATCAATACTAACTATTATTTTTACCATAAAAATCCAGCTAAAATGTTAACCAGGGAAGTTTTACAAGAGGTCATTAACGACCAGAAAAGCAGCCATTTTACTAAAATCAACATAAACAGGGAGCTGAAGATTCCCGGAAAAACAAAAGCAATTCTTATTATTTCAGGAATCAGGCGCTGCGGTAAAAGCACACTCATAAAGAATCATTTTTCTCAATGTGAGGATTCTGTTTATATAAATTTTGAAGATCCAAGGCTGGTCAATTTTGAACTTTCTGATTTTTCAAAACTGGAGGATATGATGGTTCAAAAGAAAAAAGGATACCTGTTATTGGATGAAATTCAAAATATTAGACAGTGGGAACTATACGCCCGTTCTGCCCATGAAAGAGGGATTTCCCTGATCATTACCGGTTCCAATGCGAGTCTTTTAAGCAGGGAGCTTGGGACAAAACTCACTGGCAGATACAAACAACTGGAACTATTCCCTTTTAACTACTCTGAATTTCTTGATTATTTCAAACTGGAAAGAAATACTGAAAGTTTTAAAAAATACTACAAACTGGGTGGGTTTCCGGAATACCTGGAAGAGAATGATCCGGATTATCACCGGATCTTACTAAGGGACATCGTGGCCAGGGATATAGCTTTGCGGAGAAACCTGCCCAATGAAAACCAGCTGATGAGGCTGGCCATACATTTGTTAAGCAATATTGGAAAGGATTTCAGCTATAACAAACTATCCGGATTACTTGAAATTAAATCGGTGAGAACGGTCATTGACTATTGTGACTATCTGTCTGAAAGCTACCTCCTGGATTATATCCCTATGTTTTCACATTCCATCAAAAAACAAATTGCAAATCCTAAAAAAGTTTATTCGGTTGACAGTGCCTTTGCCAGGTCGAACAGTCTGTCTTTTAATGAAGATAAAGGGCGCAGACTGGAAAACATGGTATATTTGAAATTACGGCAATCAGCCCGGGAGATTTTCTATTACAGAACAGACAAAACTGAATGTGATTTTCTTGTCAGGGATCAGGAAAAGATCATATCTGCCATACAGGTGTGCTGGAAAATTGAACCTGAAAATGTTAACAGGGAAATTCAGGGTTTGAAGGACGCAATGGAAAAGACTAATGTAAAGAAGGCTATGATCATTACCCGGGATCAGGAGGATGAACTGGATGGGATCCGGCTGGTTCCTGTCTGGAAGTGGTTGTGAGGTTAAGTGATGGAACCTAAATTACAGATTGAGTGAAAAATATTTATTCCTGTAAATGTTAATTATAACCCTCGCCACGCTCCGGTTTGTAACCGCTCCACCTACGCTAAAGCTTCGGTGTACAGGGAAGGGGGCGCAAAGGCGCGAGGGAAGAAAGGGATTTTTACCTTGTCGATCAAGTCGCTGAGGTCGCTTCGACAGTCTCAGTTCTTAGAGCTCTATAACCGAAATATTATTATTCCTTCTGTTATATGTTATTAGTGAGAAGTTTATATTGGGATAGTTTTCTGAAAATTTTTTATACTTTGCGGGTTTGAAATCGATGGAACTGGATTTTACTTCGAATGCTTTGCCATTCTTATAGTCTGAGGAAACGACAAAATCTACTTCATTTCCATCTGCAGTTCTCCAGAATTTTATGTCTTCTTGTGGATAGATTTGAACCAATCTCTGATATACATAGTTTTCCAATAGTGCGCCTGTATCTTCCCGTTCTTCAAATCCTGAGAATCTGTTCAGAAGGGCGTTTCTTAGTCCCAGATCATTAAAAAAAACCTTTGGCATTTTTACTATTTCCTTTCGCAAATTTTTGTAGAAAGGTTTTACAAGCGAGATATGAAAACATTTTTGGGTTTAATCGTTTATGGGTTTATTAGTATGAAAGGTCATTACGGATTACTGATTACCGGTCACCTCTTCCACGGGTTGTCACCCATGGCTATTCCAGTTCAACCCCATTCGGGGTTGGGGTTGCCAATCATCTTCAGACCGGTCACACCGATCACACCGATCACCGATTACCGATCACCTTCTTCCACGGGTTGTCACCTTTGAGTGTTCGAAACCTTGATATAGTGTATTCAAAATAGAAGTTTTCTCTA
>CAYRTD010000194.1:0-5966 GCA_964426915.1 uncultured Bacteroidaceae bacterium
TGCTGCAAAAATTTTAATTCCTCATATACGCTAGTATACTGCGGTTTAAAATTTTGTGCCTCCGCACGCTGTCGCTGAAGCTTTCCGCGAGCGTAGAAGCTCTGCGGAGACGCTAGCGTAGGCGCCTAAAGCTTCAGCGACACGCGGTTGCGCGCCTTGATCTCGAACATTAGCTTCGCTGAGCTCACCGCCATTTGGCGGATTCGGTTCTGAAACAGACTCTCAACTCTATTAACGGACACTAAGTTAAGGAAAGAATCATAGATGGTGAAAGTCTGAAGGGTTGAATTGTTTATATAGCCACTTAAGTTTTCCGGCAATCATGGTAATCAAGGTAATCATGGTAATCAAGGTAATCATGGAGATCACGAAAATCAAGATTCAGGCAGCTACAAAAATTCTTTCTAATCTGCAGGAACCAGGCCTCCCCAAATTATTTTCCCTTTAGAAATTGCTTGTAATATCTGTTTTCTCCATCGTCAATCTCCAGGAAAAAAACACCCGGTTCCAGAAAAGCAGTAGAAATGCTATGAATCTTATCGTTGTACTCTATGTATCGAAGAACCCTTCCCCGGGGATCCATAATTTTTAAAGTATGAATTCTTTTTTCCGCCCGGATCTGCATGTAATCACCTACAGGATTGGGGTATAAAAGAATTTTATCCTGTTCGGTCGGGTGAAGGGATCTGGCAGAAACAGCTCTCCCGGCAATTATACTTTCACCATCGGCCAGGAAAGACAGTCGCATATTGTTAAAACCTGCTACCTGTTCGGGAATTTCAGTGGGTTGCCCGTTGTAGGTCATTTCTGTGAATCCGGCCCGGCCTTCGTTCATTTCCATCAACATTACCGGAGAGCTTCCGTGAGCTGTAAAACGGCTTTGGTTGCCGGTGGTTTCGTAAACCAGGTAATTATCATTATTGAGCCAGATACCATATTTCAAATTTGCATTTATCATTGCATAGGGAACGGCTATATGTGTAGAATACCAGCTATCGGTTGATCCGCCGGGAGGATCAAAGGTACGGGGAACGATGCAGGTCGTTTTCAGAAGACCAAGACCATCGGCCAGGGAAAGATTTGAACGGCCTGAACGGTAGTTGTTTACCAGGACCGGTCCGGCGAGTTTCGAATTATCACCTAAAAAGACTTTTATTTTATCCGTTTCGTTGAGTTTCTCTTTAAGAAGAGGTCCGTTAGCTCCGGAATTAAGAAAAACATTGAAATTATAGACAGAATTATCCGCGAAAATAAAAATGTCTGCTTCTTCTATATTATTCTGAAGGATGGCATTATTATGATAATCATAAATTGCATGACCTTTCAACACATTTGCAACTCCTGCCTGTTCCAGCCAATTCTGAATTTCATCAGCAAAAGTGAAGGAAGCTCCCGAGAGAATCAGGATGTTATCATTTGCTTTATCCATTCTTTCTATAAGATCCTCCAGAAGCGAAATATTGGCTCTGGAGAACTCTTCGGATCCGCTCATCATAATGGTTTCCCCTGCATTTTCGCCGGCTCTGTCCGGAGCGATATTTTCAGGCAAGCCCATGATTTCAAGAGTTTCCAGGTCAATGGTATCTCCATGAACGATTTGCTGAACATTCAGGTTTCGTGCGGAAAGAGCGGGCCCGGATCCGAAGAACTCCTCCTCCGGAAGTTGATAAAAACTGACAGCCCCGGTTCCAAAAGCTATACCCGTTTTATCAGGTGTAATACCCAGAGCGGTGGTTTCATTCACACCCACACCCGTAATACGGATATCCCTTTCCTTTTCATAGCTGGCCATAAAAGCAACCAGTCTGCCCATGCGTCCGCGATTCATAAAATGAGAATCGAAAATGAATCCAGGGAGTGCCTCAATGAAATCGTCCGAAAGGGTGATTCTTGAATTGTATATATTTTTGAGTGTTTCATCACTGTAAGCAGAACCATTTTCCGCCTGGAATATTACTCCCGAAAGGATTGCCAGTCCTGCTGATGTACCCGCCAATACCCCACCTTCATCGAACTTTTGATTCATGCTTTGCTCCATGAGAGTGCCTTTATAATAGCTATAGTAGTAATACTGGTCACCCCCACGCAAGAAAAACATATCGTACTGCATAAGGCTATCCATTAGCTCCTGATCGTTGGCATTAGCCGAATTTATCACAAATTCTGCCGAAGCAGCCGCACCGCAATGTTCGGTAAAATAGGGCTTCAGCCAGTTTCCCGTATTATCATAATGAACAACCGCGACCTTTTTATTGGGAGCCTGCTGCACAGCCCAGCTATATGCCTGAGTACTCCAGCTTTCGGAATAGTCGTTACTTTCTGTTCCGCCGCCCACTGCAAGAAGCGTGCCCTGGGAGAAGCCTGCTGGCGAAACTGATAACAGGAACAAAATTACAGGTATCAGGAAAATAACTATGTTGTTTTTCATAGGGTTTTTCAATCCATCGAATTATAATCAATCATCATCTTCATGCTATGGATACCAAAAGTCTGGCTCGATAATGATAAGGGTTATATTATTTACCTTTGGCGGGGGATTTTCCCTTAATTAGTGTCTGTCCATAATGTCCGATATCAAGGCGCGCAAAAATTTTAAACCGCAGTATACTAATGTATTCGAGGATTTTAAATTTTTGCAGCAACGCAGATATCGGACATTATGGACAGACACTACTTACACTCTCACCAATACCGATTAATCGGTATGACTTACTAGATAATGCAAAAACATTATCGACTAACTCCTATGCGCACCCCAAAAATGCTCGCTTAAGTCTTATCAACCCCATCTACCTCCCAAAAAAACTCTCAATAAATTTATGGATCTTCCTTTTAAGTCTGCCGAATAATCCCGGGCTTTGACTGAAGGCTTTGTCAACAGACTCTTTTTGGGCAGATTTATTCTCCTTTTGAGAGCCTGAGGGTGTTATATGATGATCTGAAGATTTTTCCAAATCATCCGAATAAGAAACCGAATGGTTTTTATCAGTTGGTTTGTGTTCAGAGATATCCGAATCATCATCAAAATTCACATCCGTCATTGCTTTGACCGACTCCATGAATCCTTCCAGCATAACTTCATCATCACCGGCATCTTCTATGACCCCGTCAAATAAAGCTCTTTTAAAATCGAGTAAATAAAGTATCCTGTGTTCAATGGATTTTCTTGAAATAAAATTAAAGACATTTACATATTTCTTTTGCCCAAGCCGGTATATCCTTCCGATCCTTTGTTCAAGTACTGCCGGATTCCAGGGAAGATCAAGGTTTATTAGAATATTTGCTTTTTGCAGGTTCACTCCTACACCTCCTGCATCGGTAGAAAGAAATACCTTATATTTACCGTCCGACTGAAATTCTTCAATTAACTCTTTTCTTTTCTTTGCCGGAATGTCACCATTCAGATATAAATAGGGTATGTTCTCTTTCTCGAGTTGTTTAATCACCAACTCAAACATTCTCTTCCATTGACTGAAGATCACCATTTTGTTTTGCGGATCCTCAATCAGTTCAGGAAGTAATACCATTAATTCCTTAATTTTATTTCCATGATCGGAAGAAGGATCAAGAAGATAAGTGGAATCACATGTCATCCTCATACAATTTAAACCCTTTAGTAACTTCTCCCTGTCTTCATCCGAAAGAAAACCCTGCCGCATCCATAAACTAACCATACGGCTGACCAATTCATAGTATCCGTCGTGCTCAACCTGCTGTTCCTTTGTCAATTCAGCAAAGAAATTCTTATCCACCCGTCCCGGAAGCTGATCTTTAATTTCATTCTTTGTTCTTCTGAGCAAAATATCATCCAGGGTTTTCCTGATCTCTCTCAGGTTTTGATATCCTTTAAGCCGGCCTTTTTCGTCTACCACCTGGTGTTTGTCCAGAAATCTGAACAAAGGTCCTAATTTATAGCGGTCGATATATTCAACAATTGAATGCAACTCGTCAATCCTGTTTTCAAGAGGAGTTCCCGTTAAAACAATAGCAAATTCTGATGAAATTTTCTTAACAGCCTGCGCAGTTTTGGTTTTCCAGTTTTTTATCCTCTGGGCTTCATCAATGATGATCAAATCGGCATTCATTTTATTTATCCATTCAATATCATTTCGACAAATGCCATAACTTATGATCTTATAAAAGAAGTCGGAAAAATACATTTCTTTCCTTTCCCGGATATTTCCCTCAACTACAACAGCACTTCTTCCTGAGAATTTTTGAATTTCCCTTTTCCACTGATATTTTAATGATGTCGGACAAATGATCAATACATTATTTACATTGTAATATTTTGCAAAGATCTCCGTGGCGGCAATTGCCTGTATTGTTTTCCCCAGACCCATATCATCTGCCAGGAGAACCCGCCGGACTTCAACTATTTTTTTTACTCCGAGCTTTTGATAAGGATATAATGTGGCATTTATTAAATTTTCAAATATTTTACTTTTAATGCCCTCTTCAAAAAGATTTGATGATATTGAGTTCCATTCCCGGATTTTTTTATGGTGATCAATCATCTCATACACATCAGGATAAACACGGATGTCTGCCTCTTTCTCTTTTGCATTTGATATGAATGTTTCCAGTTGCAAAATTTTCCCGGATTTCAGAAATCCATTGCCATCAAATAATTCATTTTCATTTTCAAAAAACTCATTATTTAAAGCCTTTTTTAGCCTTACCTTACGTTGTTTTTCATAATAAATACTTAAAGAAGAATATCCGGGAACATAGGGTTTATCGAGATATTTCTGGTATTTCTTATATTTTGAAAAATAGAAAAGCACATATTCCACATGTTTACATGTACCTAAACCATTGATGGCAAAATCAGGACAGGAACAAAAATTATAGCTCGTTTGATTATCCCTGACAGATACCTTATAAGTATTTTCAGTTTCAGGATTGAAAACTTCAAAATCGGAATAAACCGGATGTTCACCAATGTTTTTAATCTTAAACTTTTGATCTTTTGCAAATTGACTTCTCAGTCGTTTTTGCCATTCTTCAAGGGGTATTTCCTGGGGCTTGCGGGTATAGGGTACTTTTTTTTCTGCCATGTTTTTTTTTCAAAAATAGAGAAGTCGGTCAATTGGGAAGTACTTTTGAGCTATTGTTTTTAAACAGAGTATTAACAAAAGAGATCAAATCATTTAAAATGTTGAAAATCAATTTATCTGACACTAACCTTTGAGCATCTGTTTTGTTAAACTTTTACGGAGAAAAAGCATTCTTAAGAACCAATACTGAAGCGAAACAATAACCGAAAACATTGTTAGCATGGGAAAACTGATAAAAGTGTATATCGAAGAAAAAATTAACCGGCCAAAGGACCAGGTTTTTCAATATCTCGCTGATCTTAATGGTTATAACGACTGGCTGTCAAAGAAAGGGTTTTTCAGAGGAACAAAACAGATATCCACAGGAATTCCTGGGAAAGGGACAGAGTTTTTTGATTATACCATCTTCGGAAGGTTCAAAGGTGAGATTACCGAATTTGAACCTCCGGTGAAAATCGCCTTCAGTCAAAGGCTTAAGATCTTTGGAATTCTTCTTATGGAATCCCGTCCTGCCTATGAACTCCAAACTACAAAAAAAGGAACAAAAGTATTACACTCAGGTGAAGCCGAATTATTTGGTCTTACAAAGCTCTATTATCCCAGGGCAAAAAAGCTGGCGGAGAGGGAGAGGAGAAGGACGGTCAGGGGGTTGAAGGCGATGATGGAGAACCAATGATGGGTACATTTACGAGTTCGTTCAATCATAAACGTACCTTCAAATTCTCCAACGCTCATAAAAAGGCGGGCTTCCAGATGATCATGATTCCTGGCAAATTCTTTTTCTATCTGCCCACAAGGTATATGCGGATAAAATGAAAATAGGTCTCTTTCCTGAGGAACAGCCAGTATGAAGCATACAGCAGGGAGAGGCATAATCCCGACTCCAGGAGATAGATCAAAAACCCT
>CAYRTD010000195.1:0-5919 GCA_964426915.1 uncultured Bacteroidaceae bacterium
TCCGATGCTACTTTTTCTTTGGTGCGGCGTAAAACAAAGGGATTAATTATTTTATTCAGTTCACCCGCGATTACCTCATCCCCGTCTTTATCTATTGGAGTTGAATAGTTTTCTTTAAATTTTTGGGTGCCTCCAAAAAAGCCGCGATTGGCAAAACTCATTTGTGCAAACAAGTCGAAGGTACTGTTTTCGATAGGTGTTCCGGTTAGTGCAATTTTGTTACGGGCATTAATCAGGCAAGCTGCTTTATACCGGTGTGAAACCGGATTTTTAATAGCCTGGGATTCATCGAGCACGACATAATTAAAGGAAAATTTGCTTAATACCTGAATGTCGCGCACCAGGATTCCGTAGGTAGTGAAGATCAGGTCGTGGTTTTCAAAATCGGTAGTACTTTTTTCCCGGTCCGAACCATAGTAATAGAATGCTTTCAATTTTGGAGCAAATTTTTTCAGTTCATTTTCCCAGTTGAAAAGCAAAGTAGTTGGAACAATAATAAGGCTGGAGCCTTTTTTCATACTTGATTGTTGCTGCAAAAATGCCAGCACCTGCAATGTTTTTCCCAGGCCCATATCATCGGCCAGTATCCCTCCCCACTGCATCTCATCCAGAAAATTCAGCCAATTAAGCCCCTCCTTCTGGTAATCCCGTAAATGGGCTTTTATCTGTTTCGGGACTTCAGTTTCATTAATGTTGGTGAATTTTTTTAAACGTTGTCTTTTTTCAGCAATTTCCTGCAAAATGCCGGTGTCATCAATATTGTCGAAAAGTTCATCAACCAACGAAAACCGTAGTTTTGAAATCGCGAGTTTGTCTTTTCTGATTTCACCGTTCCTGAAATATTTTTCGAGTTTATGCAACCATTCCGTTGGCAAAATACCCACCGAACCATCTTTTAACTGGATGTATCGCTGCTTGTTTAGGGTAGCTTTTTTTATATCGTCGAGGGTAACGCTAATATCCCCAAAACGCACTGCAATATCCACTTCAAACCAGTCTTGTCCCGATGTTACCGAGGTGCTGATTTTTCCTTTGTATGGCGAATAGTTAAATTTTTTTAAATCTTTTAAGCCAAACACTTCAACATTATAAGCCTGCAATTGATCGAAAAACTTATAAAACCACATGTTTTTTGTGAAATCACTGTAGTGCAGGTAAAATACTTTCCTGCTTTTTTGGCTTTCAAAATCGGAGTGTAACGCGGCAAGTGACTCCAGGAAATCATTTTCAAGTTCAAAATTTCGCTTGTATTCAATTATTTCTTCACCTTTTTTTTGAAGGATATTTCCCGTTGTTCTCAACAGGGCCGAGACATTGTGATCGTATTCCACTCGGGGCGTAAAAACAACATATTCATCTTGTTCGGAGAGGAATAACTGCTTTTTGTGAAAATCCAGTTCCACTGCCCTGGTTTGAAAAGTGCCCTTTTTAAAACGTATTTCAAAATTTTTTGAAACGGGCTCCACTACGTTTTTAAAGAATTCCTCTTTGTGGGAGGCAACCATTTTTACTTTTTCGGGGAATTCGGCAATAATTTGCGCTACCTTCTCACTTTTTGCAAAATAGTAGGTTTTCCCGCTTTCATAAATAAAATTCTCTTCAGGCTTTGATTGCATATCTGCACCTTTTCGAAGTTCTTCCTGAATTTTTACTTTCAAATTCAGTGTTAAGAACTCCCCGGTATTCTCTACTTCGAAAACTGCATCGAACGGGTCGGGCGATAGTTCTATCTTAACCAAATCTTTTTTCCTGATTATCTCCGCATCAACAGACAATCCGTAAACAAAGCTTTCGTTCCGTAAATAATCAAAAGATTTTTTCATTAAGTGAAAATCAGTTCCTTCGCTGGCATCAATTTCATCGATTAATGACAATAGCTTTTTGGCATTTTCGCTTTTGTTGATGATGAATTGGACATCCATTTCCTCATCGTATTCTTTAATGTGGGTTGCAAGTTCAGAAGGATTGTTTTTGCGGGTTTTGCCCACGATGGGCACTATCTCATACACTTGATCTTGATCATCTTCATAAAAGTCGTTATAACCACCTTCATAACTGCTGAAAATCCGGAATCCCTTTTTTAGTACAAATCCCAGTTCCCTATGTTCAGTTTTCCGGGGAAGTTCATTGAGCATCAGCTCATTGTCGATTAGCTTAATAAGCAAGTCGGCAACATGTGGGCCTTCATCTTCGATTACCGGTACCATTCCAAACCCTTTTTTGGACGGATAAAACACCAAGCCGCTTTCTTGGTTAAAACGATAAGAAAAATATTGATTGAAATCGGTATTTTCAGGTAAGCCATATTTTTTCAACCATCCTTTTTGCTTTGACAGCACCCTGCCACTAAACACTTCATCGAGCACATTTGGCATCGTCGAATTTGCAATCATTGCCAGGCAATGCGCTTCGCCCCAGGTTAACTTATTCGCCTCTTTTATCATGGAAGAGGTTACATAAACTTTCCCATCCTCCCGGTAAAATCTTATGTTTGAATCATTATGAGAGGATTCAAAAGTGATGGATTCATTTGAAATCTTAACAGAATTGTAAAAAATATACTTGTTTTGGTACATCAGTTGCCTTAAATCATATGCAGAAACATTTCTGGCGACAAAGTCAAAATCAATATTTTGATAACCGGGAATTTCAAATCCTAAATCTTCCCTTTCTCTCAGGTTTGTTGGCGATGCAACTTCCGATTGTTTTTGGTAGTGTAAATCAGACCTCGCCTCAAAATTATCTGACACGTAAAGTAATGCCGCTATTGCATGTTTACATATGTTTCCCCAGTCGAAAGGACAGGTGCAACTGGTTTGAATATCTCTTTGATCTACACCTTTTATCAAAACCTGGTAATCCTTAGAGCCCGAAACGGTAAACTTCCAACTATCGGATTTTTCGATGTAATCATCAAAATACACCTTTTCGTTTTTATACAATACCCTGCCGCGGCTGGTCACAGCGCTTGTAGCATAAAAATTAATGAACCTTTCTATGTGGGCTTTTATTTCGTAATTACCGGAACTCATAAAAAAAAGTTGTGATGAAAATCTGAATAATAAACCAAGAAATGAAAGATCAATAATAAGGTTTTCATATCTTCATTCAAACAAAACCCGCCTGAATTTATCCGGTTTTTATTCACCGGTTTTATTATTTATTATTTCTGGTTTGGTAAAAAAATATCTGCATCAATTACAAATCAATTCACGCATAACCCATGTTTTACCTGTCTGCCTCGCTCCTTTAAGAATAAGTGGTTTTCTGTTTTCACTAACTTGCCATTGTTTTAATCTTTGAATGCAGCATTATGCAGGCTTAAGGTTATTTTTTCCATTGCACTAATATTTTTTTAATTTTCATACTACCAAAATTTATACAATTGACTCGAATTGCAAAATCTGCTTTGAGGTTTAAGACGAAGAGTTTGACCCTTACTCATATCCTTATCCTCGCATCCACCGCAACAATCCTATCCTCATTCCCCATCAGCGGATTTAAATCCAGCTCTTTTATCATAGGTGCAGATTCCAGTAAATCAGACAGTCTGACTATTATTTCAGCAAAAAGATCTATATCCACTCCTTTCTTACCTCTTAATCCCTCAAGTATTTTAACCGACCGAAGCGACCTTATCATTGAGAGCGCTTCCTCTTTTTCAACAGGTACCAGACCAGAGTTGACATCCCTGATAGCCTCCACAAAGATTCCTCCAAGTCCGCAATAGATCATATGCCCGAAGTTTTCTTCTAAACTTGCACCCAGGAATAATTCTGTTCCCTCCACCATGGGCTGTACCAATACCCCTTTATATCCTTCAATAGTTTTCATTTTTTCATATGCCTCTTCCATCTCTTCTTCATTGCTGATATTAAGTATTACTCCGCCTACATCAGATTTATGAACCGGTCCGACAACTTTCATTACGACCGGAAAGGAAGTTTCTGCGACCTGTTCTTTAAGAGAAATGATATCATGAGCAACAATTGTTTTGACTCCTGGTATTTCTGCCAGATCAAGCAGTTGATGAACTCTATCCTCCTCAAGATATCCCGGTTCAGAACCATTTAATATTTCTTTAACTTTTTCAGGGTCAATTCTCCGGGATGAAACTATATTTTCAGCCGGATCAGGTGTTCCGGCAATTTTTGTTATAGCTTTGCCCAATTCCACTTCATCGTTAAATACAATATTGCCCTTATTCCTGAATATCTCAATTTCCCTTCCTGCAGTGGTAATCGATGGCATTACTGCGAAAATTGGTTTTTTGCCAGTCTTAATTTTTTTATCAATCACATTATAAACATCAAAGACCTCTGTAAGACCACTGCTACCGAAAATGATTATAATATTATCTATCTCGTTAAATTTATTCTCGCAATAATCAATACATTTTTCAAGCTGTCCGGCGGTACCGGTGGCAAGAATATCAATTGGATTCGCCACTGAAGATCCGGGAAACAATTCATTCAATAGTTCTTCAGCTTCAGGTCCGGAAACTGGTGGTACACTAAACCCTCCTTTTTCCAGTTCATCGGTGAGCATTACAGCAGGTCCGCCCGCATGAGTAATTATCGCAACATTCTTTCCGGTAATTACAGTATTATTAAAAACACCTGCAACGGTTGACAATTCTTCTCTTCCAAAGCATCTTACTATTCCGGCTTTCCTGAACAATGCATCTACTGCCTGATCAGAACTTGCGAGAGCTCCTGTATGTGATGAAGCTGCCCGGCTTCCGGCTTCCGAACTTCCTGCTTTAATTGCGGCTATCTTACACCCTTTTTTGATCAACGAAGCAGCATGCTTTAATAATTTATGCGGCTCCTTTATACTTTCAATATATAGTATCTTAATCTTCGAACTACTTTCCGGATCAAAAGATTCATCCAGGTATTCGAGCATATCTTCTACACCTGTCTGGGCAGAATTCCCAACTGAAAAGACCGTTGAAAAAGTCAACCCTTTTGGCATTCCGGATTCCATTATAAAAACTGCTGTAGCTCCGGAGCCAGATATAAAATCGCATCCTTCAGGAGATAATTTAGGGATTGGAAGAGTGAATACCCCCTGGTAAAAAGGTGTCATAACACCAATACAATTTGGCCCAATGAGACTGCCATTTACACTTTCGATAATCTCCACTACTTTTTCTTCTATCCTTTTGCCCTCCTCACTTTCTTCAGAAAATCCTGCCGAAACAATGATGAAAGCCTTTGTATTCTTTTTCTCCGCCAGTATTTTTACCGTATCGACACAAAATTTAGCCGGTATGGCAAGTATTGCAAGCTCGGTCTCCGGTATATCCTCAACTGAATTGTAGGATTTAATTCCCTGAACCATTTCTTCCCTGGGATTCACTGCATATATATCACCTTTAAAAGTACCATTGAGTAAATTCTTAATGAGTTTACCCCCGGGCTTTTCAACATTATTGGAACCTCCAACAATAACAATGCTCTGAGGGTTTATAAGTTCTCTTACAATTTTATTTGCCATAATAAAGATTTTAAACAAATATACAAAAGTCAGTTCTCATTGTGAGGTGATAATTGTCAGGGGTGTCGAAGAGCATGGGAGGAAGGGGGAAGGGGGAAGTAAGAAGTAAGGAGTAAGGAAGAAGGAAGAAGGAAGAAGAAGTTCACAAGAGAGTGTGTCACTGGCTTTTTGCCTGCGGTTTTTTTAATGAGAGATAGTTTTCTCCGGATTAAAATACAATGAGGTTTCTCCATCGGGTATTTTGCCAGGGAAAAACAGAGTGAGAATGAGAGCGAGAATTGAGGGTGTTATCGATTAGCGGTGTCTTTAATGAGAGATCGTTTTATTCGTCAAGACCTTAGGCCTATGGTGACAGGACTCTCCGAAATGACAACGCGAAATTCGCAGGGGAGTGAGGAAAAGAAAAACCCCGGCGGC
>CAYRTD010000196.1:0-5889 GCA_964426915.1 uncultured Bacteroidaceae bacterium
TTCCTAATTATTCAGGCAATGGCAGTGCCGCCGGGGTTTTTCTTTTCCTCACTCCCCTGCGGATTTCGCGGTGTCATTTCGACGGAGGGGATTTTGACCCCGGCAAAATACCCGATGGAGAAACCTCTCTCTCTTTCCGGTCAGGAAAAGTTCACTGATGTAAATAAGCATTTTTGGGGCGAGCATAACGCCGATATTGGACATTATGGACAGACACTAAATAAAAAACAGAACAACACCTGTTACACCCAAAACCGCGCCAAGTATCTCACGCGGGCTAATCCTGTGTTTAAAGAATATAATGGAAGGAGGGATAATAAGGATCGGGACCATGGCCATAATGGTAGAAGCCACTCCGGTATGGGTATATTTCACAGCAATAAGAGAAAATGATACTCCCAGAAATGGACCGAAAAAAGCACCGATAGTTATGCTTCTCATACCCCGGGGATGTCTCAGGGCTTTTCTGATATTATGCCACCGGCCGGAAATGGTGATGAGAATGCTGAAACCGATAATGGCCGCAATTATTCTTATTTGTGTTGAAGCGAAAGGGTCATAATCGCCCATCCCGAGCTTTGAAAATACGATACCTAAACCCTGTCCAAGGGCACCGATAAAAGCAAATAAGATACCTTTCAGGGGTTTGTCGAGTGTGAATTTTTCACCCTTCTTCTTTCTGCCGAAGATTGTCAGACCTATTCCTAAAAGGGTGACAAACATGCCGATAAGTGATTTCGGCTCCATTCTTTCTCCAAGGATCAGAAATCCGAAAATGGCCGCTGTAGGAGGTGCAAGGGTCATTATAAGCATGGCAAACCAGGAACCCACAATAGGGTAGGAGGCGAAAAGGAAAAGATCCCCGATCACAAACCCGATAAGGCCTGATACACTAAGCCAAATCCAGCTATATGCAGTTGCGTCGAGGGGTAGGACCCTTGAACGGGTTATATAGGTAAGAAGGGATAGAAATATCAATCCGAAAACCAGGCGTATAATATTAACTGCAACCGAACCTACCTTAATAGTAGCAGATTCAAATGCAAGCCCTGTAACCGTCCAGAACACAGCAACCAGCAAAGCAGCAAACTCCCCGATGTGCGATGAATACATGGCCCCAAAGATAGCAAAAGGCAAAGCTTTTCCTTAAGCTTTTTTGTGTTTGACGGATATTTTCTTCTATTTTTGCAACATGAAAGCTGTGATAGTAACAATAGGCGATGAAATACTGATTGGACAGGTAGTGGATACAAATGCATCCTGGATTGCAGAAAATCTTAATCTCGCGGGAATTGAGGTCATTGAAAAAAGAACCGTTTCTGACAAGGATGAACCTATACGTAAAGCGCTGAAAGATTATGAAGGAAATGCTGATTTAGTGATCCTTACCGGTGGACTGGGACCCACGCGTGACGACATAACAAAAACCATCCTGAACAGTTATTTTGGTGGCGAAATGAAGGAAAACATAGAGGTTCTGGATCATATCCACAACTTATTCAAAAAAAGATCATACAGGGTTTCGGATATAAACCGGAAACAGGCGGTGATACCGGATAATTGCGTTGCTCTTAAAAATACCTCGGGAACCGCACCCGGAATGTGGTTTGAACGATCCGGAACAATTTTCATTTCCCTTCCCGGCGTTCCTTATGAGATGAAAGGTCTTATGATAGAAGAAGTGCTCCCCAGGTTAGGCGAAAAGATGAATGCAAATGTCATTCATCACAGGACATTGATGACCCAGGGGATTCCGGAATCTTTTCTGGCTGCAAAAATAAAAGATTGGGAAATATCACTTCCCGAAAATGTGAAGCTTGCCTATCTGCCAAGGCCGGGTATCGTAAGATTAAGACTGACCGCAATTGGTAAGGACAAAGAAAATTTAGATAAACTGCTTGAAACAGAAATATCCGGATTAAAGAAAATTATCCAGGAGGATATTTTTGCTTACCAGGACCTTTCACTTGAGAGTGTTGTAGGAGGTTTGCTGAAAAAGCATGCGCACACAATTTCAACTGCTGAAAGCTGCACAGGAGGGAGAATAGCCGGGCTATTGACTTCAGTTCCCGGAAGCTCTACATATTTTTTAGGTTCAATTATTGCTTATTCCAACCAGGTTAAGCAGGAATTCCTGAATGTCCCGACCGATATTTTGGAAACTTATGGGGCAGTAAGCAGGGAAGTCGTGGAGCTGATGGCAAATGAAACCAGAAAACGGTTCAGAACCACATATTCAATAGCTATTAGTGGGATTGCAGGACCAACCGGAGGAAGCGAAGAAAAACCGGTTGGAACTACCTGGATTTGCATTTCTGCACCCGATAAAAGCTTCTCAAAACTGTATAAATTTGGAGAGCACCGGGGAAGAAACATGGAAATTAGCTCCATTACTGCTCTTAATATGCTGAGAAAGATAATCTTAGGCTTTGAGCTTAAATAATTTCAGGGGATTGAAAAAAAATCGGGGATCATTTGATTATTTGGGATAAAATACCGTAATTTGCATTCTGTTTGAAAAAATCAGAAAATTTTAAAAAAATGTCAAGAGTTTGCCAGATAACGGGGAAGAAAATGTTAGTAGGAAATAACGTTTCCCATTCAAAGAAAAGGACAAGAAGAAGATTTTATCCGAATCTTTTTGATAAGAAATATTTTCTTCCTGAGGAAGAAAGATGGATTACCCTCAGAGTATCTGCCAAGGGAATCCGCATTATTAATAAAAAGGGATTATTCAGTGCCCTGAAAGACGCGAAATCCAAAGGCATTATTAAGAATTACTAATTATTAAAAATTCAGGAAATGGCTAAAAAAGGTAAAGGAAACAGGGTACAGGTGATTCTTGAATGTACTGAGCATAAAGAGAGTGGAATGCCCGGAACCTCCCGGTACATTACCACAAAAAACAGGAAAAATACCACTGAAAGACTTGAGTTAAAAAAGTATAACCCGATTCTCCGAAAAGTTACATTGCACAGGGAGATTAAATAAATTAAGAGATATGGCTAAGAAAGTAGTTGCAACTCTGCAAACCGGAAAAACAAGAAATTTTGTAAAATGCATAAAAATGGTCAAATCTGACGATAATGATTCTTATGCATTCGATGAAGAAATGGTAAACGTTGAACACATCAAAGATTTTTTCAATAAATAAGATCTTTGCACATAAAAAGAAATTATAAAGCTTTTCTACATCAGGAAAGCTTTTTTTATATTTTTGTATTTCAAGTAATAAGCAATGGGAATATTCAGCCGGAAGAAAAAAGAAAATCTTGAAAAAGGCCTCGAAAAAACCAAGGACAGCGTGTTCAAAAAACTTTCCCGGGCCGTTGTAGGTAAAGCAAGAGTTGATGATGAGGTCCTTGATAACCTGGAAGAAGTCCTGGTAACATCCGATGTAGGCGTTGATACCACGTTAAAAATAATTGAACGGATAGAAGAAAGAGTTTCCAAAGAGAGATATCTGAATACGACTGAATTGCATATCATTCTGAAACAGGAAATTGCTTCCTTACTCAAAGAAAATGACACCAGCCTGGTAAAGGGTTTTGATGAAATACCGGATAAAAAACCTTATGTTATAATGGTGGTTGGGGTAAACGGAGTAGGGAAGACCACCACCATAGGAAAGCTGGCCTACCATTTTAAAAAAGCAGGAAAGAAAGTAATTCTGGGTGCGGGCGACACCTACAGGGCTGCTGCTGTTGACCAGTTAACTATCTGGGCTGAACGTACCGGGGTTGAACTGGTGAAGCAAAAGATGGGTTCCGATCCTGCATCTGTCGCCTACGACACACTGGCTTCTGCGGTTGCAAAACACACAGACGTTGTTATTATTGATACGGCAGGACGTCTGCATAATAAAATCAACCTGATGAATGAGCTGTCGAAGATAAAGAAGGTTATGCAAAAGATCATTGCCGATGCTCCCCATGAAATATTACTGATTCTCGATGGCTCTACCGGTCAGAACGCATTCGAACAGGCCAAACAGTTTACCAAAGCCACAGAAGTAAATGCCCTGGCACTTACCAAGCTCGACGGCACTGCAAAAGGAGGAGTTGTCATAGGTATTTCCGATCAGTTTAAGATCCCGGTTAAATATATTGGGGTAGGCGAGAAAATGGAAGATCTTCTGATATTTAATAAAGATGAATTTGTGGATTCCCTTTTCGATGCAGAATAAATACTCTGATCAAGATTTCCTCCAAATTTCTCACTCACCTAACTTTTACAAAATTTACCCCCAACTCCTCCCTAACCCCTAATCCCCAATCCCCCCCAATGACCATAAACCTCATAACCCTCGGATGCTCAAAAAATCTTGTCGATTCGGAAAAACTTCTTTATCAGATGAAGAAGAACGGTCATGAGGTGTATCATAATGCAGAAGAATACACCGATGGGGTAATAATTAATACTTGCGGATTTATTCTGGACGCAAAAACGGAATCTATAGAAACTATTCTGCAATACATACAGGCCAAAAAGGAGGGATTCATTGATAAGGTCGTAGTAATGGGTTGTTTATCTGAAAGATACAGGGAATCTCTTAAAAGAGAGATCCCCGAGGTTGATGCACTGTTCGGAGTAAACGATTTTAAAGAAATTGCCGACTTTTTCCGGGCAGATTTTTATCCTGATCAGTTGCATAAAAGGATCGGTCAGGCGCCCTCTCATTATGCTTACCTAAAAATCTCTGAAGGTTGCAACAGAAATTGTGCTTTCTGTGCGATCCCTTCCATTAGAGGTAAACAGGTTTCTCTTCCGGTGGAGTCATTGGTACGCGAAGCAAGAGAACTGGCAGGAAAAGGAGCAAAAGAACTTATTCTTATTGCACAGGAACTAACTTCGTACGGAATGGATATCTACGGAAGAAAAGCTCTTCCGGAACTTTTATCAGAGCTGGTGAAAATAGATTCTTTTGAATGGATACGTCTTCACTATCTGTATCCCGATAGTTTTCCTGCCGATGAGATCATTGATCTTATGAAGCACTATCCGAAAATCTGCAGGTATCTGGATATCCCGGTTCAGCATGCCAGTGATAATATCCTGAAAAAAATGAGACGGGGACACACCAGAAAAGATATTGAAGATATCATTCAAAAATTCCGGAGAGAAATTCCTGAAATATCGGTAAGGACAACTGTGATCACCGGATTTCCTGGAGAAAGTCCTGAGGATTTTAGGGAACTCAGTCAGTTTGTCAGGGAAATGAATTTCGATCGACTGGGGGTTTTCAGCTATTCCCACGAAGAAGGAACTCCCGCTTTTTCTTTTGAAGACGATGTGCCTCAGGAAGAAAAATTACGTAGAATGGAAGAGATTATGCGTATTCAGGAGGGTATTTCACTGAGAAAAAATATTGGCAAAATAGGGGCTAAGTTTAAAGTGCTTATAGACGGGAGGGAAGGGGAGTTCTACATCGGTCGGTCGGAATTTGATTCCCCCGAGATTGATAATGAAGTGCTTATTCCTGTTGAAGGCAGGAAATTACATATAGGAGAATTCTATGTAGTCAAAATATTTGATGCCATAGAGTATGATCTATACGGAAGAACAGAATAAAGTGTGGAACCATGGTTCCATTTCGGGAAGACAATATTTCTGCGATCATTTTTAAACACAGGCTCCATGCGAACTAATTCAGCAACACATTAAAGGCTCCAGAGGGTGTCTAAAAAGTAATAATCATTTTAAAAGAACTTACAATCTGAAAGCATTCTTCCTTCTTGCCCCACCCAAACCCTCCCCCAGGTGGCTACTCTTTATATATAAGTCGGTTCCGGTCAAACAGGGTGTAGCCTTCATACATGCTATCAAATTCTCCTGGATTTCGTCCATTCCCGATAATGCAATTCCGGCCTGAAAGGCCAGCTTATACCA
>CAYRTD010000197.1:0-5881 GCA_964426915.1 uncultured Bacteroidaceae bacterium
CGCGCCTTGATCTTGAACATTATGTTCCGATAGCTATCGGAACAGACACCCGACTCTATTGACAGACACTACTTAGTGTCTGGATCCTTTCCTTAAAATCTCAAAAGCCGTCATATAGCCATTAATGATTGCTCCTGAAAATCCTCCCCCCATTTTACCCCAGGCAGATGCAATATGCAAATTATGGGGTAGGTTATTTAGATAATCGGATTTTCTATTGGGTATCTGAGCAAAACCATAAACCGCTCCTTTTGGGTTGAGGGTATATCTTTGTATGCTAAGGGGAGTTGCTAATTCCATATATTCCACTGAATCGCGAAAACCGGGAATCAATTTATCACAGCGGTCTGTAATTATTTCACATGTCTCAGCTTTCTTTTTTTTATATTCCTCCCTGTCAAGCTCTTCCCAGTCTGCAGGATAATCAATGCAGCAAACCGCTCCCACACTTTTCCCCCCGGGGGCCAGCATGGAATCAATCTGACCATAATCAACAAATGTAAAGCTTCGCGTCTTAAAATCGCTGTGATTATTGGGAAGGATATCTGCCTGGGAGGAAACGGATTTGTCATAAATGAAGGTGGAATAATTCTTATTTCCGATTGTACTCAGCAATTTGTTAAAGCCATAATAAACCGTAAGCAATGAAGCTCCTATTTTCAAATTTTTTATTTGATTATCAAGGGCCTCTCCGGATCTCCCTGGCATCAGTTCTTTCGTAAGGCTGGGGAGGGCTGAATTAATGATGATCTCGGATGCGGTATCTATGACTTCATTATTTTTCTCTGTTCTCTTATCATAATATTTTACCCCGGATGGATTTTTATTTTCATAAATAATTCCGGTTACCAA
This sequence comes from uncultured Bacteroidaceae bacterium, assembly GCA_964426915.1. GTDB lineage: Bacteria > Bacteroidota > Bacteroidia > Bacteroidales > CAYRTD01. Next base: position 853 of record CAYRTD010000197.1, read on the forward strand.
ATGATTAAGTTTTACTGTTCCCCCATTTTCCACAATTATTTCAGCCAGTGCATTGGATAGTTTTTGGGATCCGCCCTTGATGAAATTTGCTCTTCCATGGTAGTAGGCTCCCTGTGCATTGAGATAGTAGGCAAACGATAGCGAATAGGGGTCATCATGATAATAACCCAGGTTTCCCAGCAAAACTAGTTTAAGATCATTGTTTTGGATAATCTCATCCAGAAATTCACCGACACTTTTGTCCTTGCGGCCTCTAAGTTCTTTCAGAATATTTCTTGCATTTAAAAGTTGATGAAAATAGCTTTCAATCCCTTTTTCTTCATCCGGGAATGTTTTTGTAAGAAGTTTTTTTGCTTGTTCGGGGTCGTGGGGTATTACAATATCATATCTGTCATTCACAAAGCGATAAAATTCAGGTAGCTCCAGGAATTCAACTTTTTTAAATATGCCCAGGTCATTGAATATCCGGGTTTTCGGATCAGCAGGATGAAGACCATCCATTTCATGCAGACCTACCTCCATGGTAAAGTCTTTCCTTTTAAAGGTGGTTGCACATCCTCCCGGCCGGTCATGTTGTTCCAAAAGCAGGACTTTTTTACCTTCTTTTGCGAGTTTTGCTCCGGCAGTAAGACCTCCTAGGCCCCCACCAACAATGATTATGTCATATTTCATATGATTGACTATTTTTCCGGAATCGGATATCGTTTAAATTTTTTCTTACGATCAAAGAGGTAGCGGTATGTGATATAATGTTTCACAGATTCACTTCCAACACCCAAAAATATTTTCTTCATTTTGGGATTGAAGTCTCCAACCCATGAAAATTCAATTTCCGTGTAATGAGGTTTTCTCTTCATGGTTTTTGCCACATTCAGAATGATCCCTGACTCAACGCCGCGTCCCTGAAATGCCGGTATAACTCCCATTAATACTCCTCTTGCACGGGTAATGGTTTTCTTCTTTTTCAGATAGATAAATTTTATCATTCCTGCAAGGGATAGCTTACCATTCAAATGTTTAAAAATCTGGTTTACATCCGGCCACATAAGGTAAATGGCAATTGGCTTTCCTTTATAATATGCATACCAGATAAATTCCTCATCAATAATAGTCTTTGCTTTCTGAAGGGTTTTTTTGATATATGCAGCTTCCATGGGTTCAAAGTTTTCTTTAAAAGATGCCCAGGTCTGGTTATAAACAGTTACAAAATCATTTATATAACGATCTGCGTGTTTCCATTCAAAGTGTCTGAATTCATAATCAGGTTTTTTGGCTATCCAGTCTGCTATTTTCAAAAACCTCGGTGGCAACTCCTTTTTTACATCAAGGTGAAAGCCCTCCTGCCTGTAATAGGTTTTAAATCCGTATTTCTCAAATAGTTTTTGATAATATGGATGATTATACGATATTTCATAAGAAGGATGCGTAAAACCATCTACCAATAATCCCCAGTATTTATCAGTTTCTCCAAAATTAATTGGGCCATCCATGGCCTCCATTCCATTTTTTTTCAGCCAGTTACGCGCAGTGTCGAAAAGCAAAAAAGCCGCTTCCATATTGTTTATGCATTCAAAGAACCCCATCCCGCCTGTAGGCTGATCTTGTTGAGATGAGTTGTTATAATCGATGAATGCAGCAATTCTGCCAATTGGATGATTATTCGAATTCACTAACAGCCAGCGTTTGGCTATCCCGTGATTGAAAAAAACATTTTTATCGGGATTAAAAATGGATTCAATTTCTTTGTCGAGCGGACGAACCCATGTTGGGTCATCAGCATAAATGAGTTTTGCTGTATTGTGAAAGTCCCTTTTATCTTTATGGTTTCTGACTTCAATAATTTTCATTTTTCACAGTTGAGGGATTATTTTTCTTGTGATAAATGGAATTTAGTAAATTCTCGTATCTTGATTCTATGACTTTCCTCTTAAGCTTCAGTGTGGCTGATAATTCACCTGTATGGGGAGACCAGACATCGGAAATAAGTCTTATTCTTTTTATTCGTTCGGAATCGGAAAGCATTTTGTTTATACCTGAAATTTCTTTTTTGATCATTTTCTGGACTTCCGGAATACAAATCATCTCATTGTTGCTTTGACCAGTAAACAGATTCTGCTTCTCGCACCATTCTCTAAGACATTCAAATTCAGGTATAATTAGAGCACTGGCAAATTTTTGGTGTTCCCCTACCACCATGGTCTGGTCAATAAACATCGATGTTTTTAATTTATTCTCTATTACCTGGGGTGCAATGAATTTTCCACTCGATAATTTGAAAATTTCTTTCTTGCGGTCTGTAATAAAAAGAAATTTCCCCTGTTCTAAATGTCCGATATCCCCTGTATGGAACCATCCTTCATCATCAATAACCTCCTTTGTGAGCTCAACATTTTTATAATAACCAAGCATTACATTATGGCCTTTGCATAATATCTCATTATCATCCGCAATTTTTAATTCTACACCATCGATCAGCACTCCAACGGATCCCAGCTTGCACAGGCCTTTTTCCTGGCGGTTGATTGTAATGATAGGGGATGTCTCTGTAAGTCCGTACATGTTCAGTATTCTCAGTCCGGATGCCCAGAAAATTTTTTCGATTCCCGGTTGTAAACTCGCTCCTCCACAACCTACAATTCGGGCTTCACCACCTAATGCCTCTCTCCATTTGGAGAAAATGAGTTTGTCTGCGATCTTCAATTGTTTGTAATAAAACCAACTTTTTTGGCCAAAGGGTTCGTACTTATTTCCGAGTTTTACAGCCCAGAAAAAAATATGTTTTTTTATCCCTTTCAGTGACCTTCCTTTCGAAAGCACTTTGTCATAAATCTTTTCAAGGATCCTGGGTACCGCATCAAACCCTGTTGCCTTGATTTCACGCAGATCACTGGCTATAGAGGCCATGCTTTCACAATAAAATATGGTTGCGCCGGAATACTGAGTCTGGTAATTTCCCATTCGCCCACCAACATGGCATAAAGGGAGGATGCTAAGAAATCTGTCATCAGGAGTGAGCTTAAAAACCCCGGCTGCGGCAATAAAATTCTCAACAAGGTTTTTATGCGATAACATCACGGCTTTGGAAGTCCCTGTTGTCCCGGATGTATAAATAAGTGAAGCAGGATCCTCAGGTTTGATCTTAGTTTTTATTGATTCTGTTTTTTCAATGATTTTGTTGTTGCAGGTTTTTCCTTTTTCAACTATTTCTGTCCAATGAGTAGCTCCGGAAATTTTATCAAAGGAAATAAAGTGCTCTATGGTTTCTGTTTTATTACAAACGGGATGAACAGAATCATATAATTTTTTATCGGATACTATTACCATCCGGGCATCGGAATGCTTAAAAATATACTCGTATTCATCGCAACTGAGTGATGTGTAGACAGGAACATGGATGACTCCAATCATTGCCATTCCCAGATCGACAAAGTTCCATTCGGGTCGGTTATTGGATATGGTTATGATTTTATCGCCTCTTTGATAGCCAAGTTCCAAAAGGCCATAGGCAAAAAAATGAGCAAACTCGTTATACTGCCGGACTGAATACTCATGCCACTTACCATTTTCTTTTGCTGCAAATACGGTTTTTTCCGGAAAAAGCTCAGTGTATCTGTCAAGCAGGTCAAAATTACGGGTAGGTTTCATGAATTTATTTATGTGTTTGTTTCAACGACATTAAGAATCTGAGGAAATCCAGAGGAAAGATAAGAAAACTTATTTAATTGATCATAAATATTATAAAAGGTGAGGAATATCACCGCTTTCCCTGTATCTATTACTATTCTTTTTCGTTAAGTTTAATATTGATTAGCAGATTAACAGAAGTATGCATAGAAGCAAATCGTTTTTCAGATGTTAAGGAAAAATTAACATTATGTAAAACAGTATGATTAAAGCAGTTCTGTGCAGATAAAAATTTTACGGAATAAATAGCGTAACCAAATAACCAATTGCAACGTATTTGCGGACTTATGAAATGTTTCAGACTTAAATATCACCTTGTCCTAGTTTTCATCCTTATTGCAAGAGGAAGTCACGGGCAAATCGACAGTCTGCTGTTTAAGTTTGAAACCGGTTTTACTGCCGGAAATGGTAAAAATCTGCCATTCTGGTTACAATCAAACCGCTATGGAGTTCTTTCAAATGATCTGAATCAACTATATGGCAGGTTTAAGGTGAAAGACCCGATTAACCCGGAGAGCAATATTAGTCTGTCGTACGGACTATCGTTGACAGGACGGTTAAACGGCAATTCTGACCTTTATCCTGAAGAATGGTACGGAGCTCTGAAATTTTATTTTCTCAGGGTTGAAGCCGGATCAAGAAGAAAGGCGTTCAGGGAATATGATCATTCTCTTGGCAGCGGTGATATTATATGGTCGGGGAACAGTCGTCCCCTTCCGGAAATTAGCTTGTCAACTTATAACTATGTCGATATTCCTTTCACTGCCGGATGGCTGAAGTTTGATGCGGGAATAAGTCATGGATGGATGGATGATTTCCCGGGAATTGAAAATGTTTTGCTGCATCATAAATGGCTTAATATAAAGACAGGAGAGCGCTTTCCTCTGCAGCTCCATGCCGGTCTTCAGCATTTTGCACAATGGGGAGGTCATTCACAGAGCTTTGGAGAGATGCCCGTTAGTATCGAAATTTTCTGGAAAGTATTGATAGCCAATGGTGGTCACGAAGACTATCCGGTTAATGAACAAGTAAATGCGATCGGTAATCATTTGGGGAGTTATAATCTCGGACTGGATTATGATTTTCCAGGATTTTCCGTTGGAGCAGGCTGGCAAACGGTATTTGAGGATAACAGCGGGAGAAAGCTGAAAAATTTACCTGACGGATTATATTCTTTATGGATCAAAAAGAATGATGATAAAAGCATCATAAATCAGCTAAGGCTGGAATTTTTGGCTACTGATGATCAGAGTGGTCCGAGAATAGTGGATTCGGTAAACAACACTCCCCCTACAGGAGGAGATGATTATTTCCGGAATTACCTTTATCTGATGGGCTGGACTTC
>CAYRTD010000198.1:0-5802 GCA_964426915.1 uncultured Bacteroidaceae bacterium
GTTTTGTTAGGGAGTGAGGGAAAGAAAACCCCGGCGGTACAAACACTACTTAAATATTTAGGATTATCCCAATACCGCCGGGGTTTTCTTTCCCTCACTCCTATTGACCGGAATTCATTTCGACTGAAAATCCGGAGCGATAGCGCACCCCTCGCTCTCACACTCACTCTCACTCTGTGCTCGGGGAAACCTCTCTCTTTTTCCAATCAGATCTAAAGCTTTATATGAGGCACAGGAGCTCATGATTTTCTCATTCAAAAACAAAATGTAGGATGCTGGATTATATCCTCGCTGAGGCTCTGGTTCCTGAGGCATTGCCAAATCGTAATGTAAGGGGCTTTTAAAAAAAAAGGCGCAGGAGTCTTAAGTTGACGTGTATGCCTAATGGGGTCAAACTGTAATATCTATGGGTGACAACCTTTCATTATCTTCGTTCGCTAAAGTCCTCCCACTCCCAACCCCCCTTACTCACCATAAACCTCATAAACCCTCCGTATCCCCTCTTCAAGGCTCAGCTTTGGTTTCCACCCCAGTGCGTTGAGCTTGCTGACGTCCATAAGTTTCTGGGGGGTGCCGTCGGGTTTTGTTCTGTCCCATTCAATCTCTCCGGTATATCCTACTATATTTTTAATTAAATCCACGAGTTCTTTGATGGTAACATCTGTTCCCCTTCCTATATTGATGTGGGTATTTTTTATATTTTTTACCTCTTTCTCGAAAAGGGATTTATCATCCACCAGGTCCTTAAAATCAATATTCTCAAAAATATAGATAACAGCATCGGCCAGGTCATCGGAATAAAGAAATTCCCTTCGTGGAGATCCGCTTCCCCAGAACCGGATGAATACTTTATCTCCCTCTTTGCGAATACCGTAATTACTGAGTTTTTTGAGAATTTCTGATTCGTTCGCAGAACCATCCACCCCTTCAACCGGGTATTTATTCAGATCTTTTTTAAGAGCATCATAATCTTCATTCTGCAGGGCTTTCCCCAGGTGCATTTTTCTTATGACTGCCGGAAGGACGTGGGATTTTTCGAGATCGAAATTGTCATTAGGCCCGAAGAGATTTGTGGGCATTACGGATATAAAGTTCGTATTGTATTGCAGGTTAAAAGCTTCACACATTTTTATTCCTGCAATTTTGGCTATGGCATAAGGTTCATTAGTATACTCCAATTCGGAAGTTAACAGATAATCTTCTTTCAGAGGCTGTGGAGCCTTTTTGGGATAGATACATGAACTGCCTAAAAAGATCAGTTTCTTTACATTATTTTTATAACTGTGACAAATGACATTGTTCTGGATTTGAATATTATCATAAATAAAATCTGCCCGGTAAACATTATTGGCCACTATCCCACCCACTTTCGCGGCTGCAAGTATAAGGTATTCGGGTTTTTCTTTTTTAAAGAATTCTTCTACCGCCTGAAAATCCATAAGGTCAAGTTCTTCATATCTTTTTAAAAGAAGATTATGATATCCCCTGGCTTTAAGATTTCTTGTAAGGGCCGATCCGACAAGTCCGGTATGACCGGCAATATATATTTTTGCATCTTTAGGTATCATAAATCGATTATTTTCATGTGGAAATGAATTATCCGGATAAAATGAGTCCGGACAGCCTTTATGCTCCCTGTCCGGGTATAAAAACAATAGAATTGTAATATTTATCAGGATTCCCGTCGCACAACCACTTCATGGCCGAGATTGGCAAGATCCTTTTCCTTTCTCATGATCTTCAGATCTTCGGCTATCATTTCGCTGATGAGCATGGAAAGATCGTATTCCGGTTCCCAGCCGAGTTTTTCTTTTGCTTTTGCCGGGTCGCCTATCAGCAGCTCCACTTCGGTGGGCCTGAAATACTGAGGATCTATTTCAAGAATACAATTCCCTATGGATTTTTCATTGAGCACGCTACCTTCCGGAAGATCTTTGAGTCCTTTAATATAGCCTTTTTCATCTTTGCCGTTTCCTTTATATTCGACGATCACACCTGCCTCTTTAAAGGCCAGCCTTACAAACTCCCTTACCTCGGTAGTAATGCCTGTAGCTATCACAAAATCCTCCGGTTCATCCTGTTGCAGCATGAGATACATGGCCTTCACATAATCTTTTGCATGGCCCCAGTCCCTTTTTGCTGAAAGGTTACCCAGGTACAAACGCTCACTTAATCCCATTACGATCTCGGAAACTGCCCTGGTGATCTTACGGGTTACAAAAGTTTCTCCTCTTAAGGGTGACTCATGATTGAAAAGGATGCCGTTGCAGGCATACATATTATAGGCTTCCCGGTAGTTGACGGTGATCCAGTATCCATATAATTTGGCTACAGCGTAAGGACTTCTGGGGTAGAAAGGGGTTTTTTCCGTTTGGGGTACTTCCTGCACCAGACCATAAAGCTCGGAAGTGGAAGCCTGATAGAAGCGTGTCTTTTTTTCGAGTCCGAGAAGATGGATGGCTTCAAGCAGTCTCAGTGTCCCAAGTGCATCCGAATTAGCAGTATATTCAGGAGTTTCAAATGATACCTTTACATGGCTCTGAGCACCCAGGTTATAGATCTCGTCGGGCTGAACTTCCTGGACAATCCTTATGAGATTGGTTGAATCTGTAAGATCCCCGTAATGAAGAATAAATTTTTGATCTTTTTCATGAGGATCCTGGTATAAATGGTCGATTCTCTCCGTATTGAACAGGGAGCTCCTTCTTTTTATTCCATGAACGGTATAGGATTTCGCAAGCAAAAGTTCGGCCAGATAGGCTCCATCCTGGCCTGTGATGCCTGTAATTAACGCTACTTTACTCATTTGTTTAAATTAAATTACTTAAGTTTCGCATTAAAAATTATATAAAAAGAATGTTATAGTCCTCCGGGCTATTAAAGCCCAATCGAATAAACAATCATTACTGTAACAAATAAATCTGGCGCGAAACTTCTGTAAATTATTAAATAGAGGCCAATATAGTGAAAAGCAGATAACAACCATAAGTTTTTACCTGCGGATTATTCTTATTTTCCGGATAGGGATACGGAACTTTAAATTCCTATATATGGGTTTTCGGAAAAGATTCAGCAGATCAATGACCGGAAGCGGTAAAGAAGGTTTTTATTGTTTTAAAAAACAGGGAAATATCCTTCTGGAAAGACCAGTTATCTATGTATTGTAAATCCATTCTCATCCAGCTCTCAAACTTAACATCATTCCTGTTAGGGATCACCTGCCATGTACAGGTAATGCCGGGTCTGACAGAAAGTCTTCTCATTTGCCATCTTTCATATTGTTCCACTTCCTTTGCCAGTGGCGGACGAGGTCCGATAAGTGACATTTCTCCTTTAAAAACATTATATAACTGAGGCAATTCATCCAGACCGGTTTTTCTCAGAAATCTGCCAATTTTTGTAATCCGGGGATCTTCCTTCATTTTAAAAGTAGGACCATCCATTTCATTTTGTTCCCTGAGCTTCTCCAGTATTTTTTCCGCATCCGGAACCATTGTCCGGAATTTATACAGATTAAATCTTCTTCCCCTGAGGCCCACTCTTTCCTGACTAAAGAAAACAGGACCTCTTGAATCCAGTTTTATTATGATCGCAAGGATAAGAAACAGGGGAGAAAGAAATAGTAACATGAAAAATGAGAAGTAAAGGTCACTGAGGTACTTGATAAACTGAGAAAAGTTATTTGCCGGAATATCCGTAAGCGACAATTGTGATTCATCATTCAGGGTATCAAGGTGAATTCTCAGGGTTTTTAAAGGTGAAAGATCCGATTGCAATCTGAATATTACGCCAACCTCACTGCATATGCTTATGAGATTTTTGAGTGTCTGGTTATCCAGTTCACTTTTGCTGTATATTACTTCATCCACCACTTCATTATCCAGTATATCTTTCAGGCTTCCGGATTCACTAACTACTGGGATTTCTGCTCCGAATTTTTCTTTTATCAGCCTGGAGTCACTAATTATTTTAACCAGATCAAAACCCCATTCTTTTTCGTTAAGTACTTTTTCTATGAATTCATCTGAAAATGAATTGGCAATTACCACTACCTTATGCAGGTCGTAACCTTTTGCTCTGAATATTTTGAAAATACGGTAGGAAAAGATCCTGTAATGAAAAAGGATGAAAAGGTTAAGTCCGGAATAAAATATAATAAAGAAATTTGATATCGAATCAAAACCGAATAACAGTTTCACTCCAAATAAAAATACCATTTCAATAAATGCGACTCTTACAAAATTGAAAAAGATGGTAATATATCTCTGGGTACGGGGAATTTTAGATATTATCGTAAGTTTGAAGAGAATTATCCATGAAAGGAGATTCAGCAATCCAAAGATCAGTACTTCGTTGTTGATGGAGAAAAAGGGATTAACAAAATTTCCCCATAAAAAAATTGCCAGAAAATATGTTGCTGTAATTGCCAGTAACTCGACAAAGAAAAGGTATCTTTTCTTTCCCTCTGCTCTGTTGGCAAGTGAAATTGAAGAAAGTTTATTTTTAAAGCTATTTATCGTCATTTTTTTCCTTTTAAATCAATACGAAACTATTAAAAAATGATATTCGATTAATTTTCTTTTGACAAAGCACAGGCATCCTTTGGCGAATAAGCCCCCGTGATAAGCACAAAATAAACAAGAAAATGACGTCAACAGTTTGTTAAGAAAGTCCGTTTTTTGGCTAATAGCCGAAAAAGATTGATAAAAGACTGTTAATAATTCATAAATAAAAGTCCTGTTACATCTCCTACACGATTATCCGTATGGAGGAACCTGAAAACGGAAAAAAATAACGGTTTTGACAAATGGCAATTTCCTTTGACGAATGAAATTAAGTCTGCTGTAGAATTGGAGAAAAATATCAGGAGATAGGGGGGAGACTCTCGACTCTATTGACAGACACTAGTTAATCTTCCAGGCTGATCATCTTTAACTTTTCAATATCTTCAATTTTTATCATTTTATTTTTAACCTGTATGATTTTATCATTTTTGAAAGCAGAAAGAATGCGGGCTATACTTTCCGGGGTCATCTGGGTCCACTCTGCCAGATCATTTCGGGAAAGACTCAGCATAAACTCTGTGGAATGGTAAATATCTTCGGAAAGGTGAATAAGGATACCGGCAAGTCTGCTTTTTAGAGGTTTTTGAGTATTGAAAATATATCTTTCGTAATTTTGAATAGTTTTGTTATTTATACATTTGATCAATGTGCTGGCGAAGACCCCGTTCGAAAGGATAAGTTCTTCTATTAAACGGATATCAAATGAGCAGGTCAGGCAGTCTTCAAGAGCAGCCGCTGTATAAGGATATACACGGCTGGAAAACAGAGATGGCAGACCGATCATTTCCCTTTCCGGCAAAACACTGATGATATTGTTTTTCCCATCAGATGATTCGAGATAGATTTTTGCGCTACCACTGTAAAGAAATATAATATTTGAAGCGTAGGTTCCCTGTTTACAGATGATCTCACCCTTTTTGAATGAAAGCTCAAGTTTCCCGGATCTTATTTTTTTAAAATCTTCTTCTTCAAGGTCGGAGAAACATCCGGTTCTTTTAAGACAATCGTAACAATCTATTCTTTTTTCTATCACAGCTAAAAAAATTTGCTTCTGTTAATCCTTTGAAGGATTGGTAAAATGCAAAGATAATAGCATTTGTGAATTTTGTTTTGACAGATTGAAAAATCTTCCGGGATCCAACGTTTTCTGAAAGAGAGGCTGTCTAAAAAGTATTTTTTAATTTTAGGTTACTTACAAATTGAAAGCATTCCTCTGTTTGCCCCACCCAAACCCTCC
>CAYRTD010000199.1:0-5727 GCA_964426915.1 uncultured Bacteroidaceae bacterium
CAATTCCGAAAATGCTTATCCGAAAAATCGTATCAATAACACTCAAAATCTAATCCGTACAAAAAAGCAACTAGCCAGATACTGCACCTAAGATAAATATAAACGACTGACTTTCTTACATCAACCAAATATTATATCCTTAAGTTGACGCGCATGCCCGAATGGGGTTGAACTGGAATAGCCATGGGTGACAAGCCGTGGAATCGGTGATCAGTGATCGGTTTTATTTGTCACCAATTTAAATTTCAGAGAGGCAAAAACCCCAGTGACACACTTTTCTGAAAACTCCCAAATATTACACTTTCAGATAGTTAAATGAACCCCCAATTAAAGTCAAATACTTATATGCATCTCCGTCGCTCGACGACCACCCCCTCCTCCCTCCTCCCTCCTGCCTCCTTCTCACTTCTTACCTCTTACTTCTTACTTCTTACCTCTTACTTCTTACCTCTTACTTCTCACTTCTTACCTCTTACTTCTCACTTCCTACTTCCTACTCCTCCCTCCCTATCCCTATCTCACTCAACAAACTAATCTGCTCACCACTATAGTCATACTGATAAAGTCCGTCCGATCCTATCATCATAAGAAGTCCATTGTAAGGTATTACATCAAAAGCTCTTACTTCCGGAAACCATGCGATCTTAATCAGGTCATGAGGATCATTTGCGTCGTAAACTTTTAAGCCTGCTTCACCATCACAGATAAAAAGAATGGAATTGTCAATGCCCAATCCGTATGGCTCCTGCATAGGATAGGACTGCTCCCACTTTGGTGATGAAATATTGGAAACATCAATGATGTCGAGCTGACTTGTTGCTTCGCCACATAAATTGCCGGCCCTGAGGGTTACATAGGCATAATCGCCTTCAACAACTACAGGATCGCAGCTTTTTATATGATCGTAGCGTGAAATATAATCAGGACGGGCAGGATTATTCAGATCGTAGATAAGCATTCCTGTTTGTGTGCCAAAAAACAGTTTATGCCGGTACTGAAAAACAGTTTCAACACCCCAGCCGATAGACTGGTCTGATATTAGCAAAGGAGTATCAATCTCATCTATATCGAAAGTTCTCAGGTTGGACTGGTCAATGGTATAAAGGAAATTATCTGCTATGGTAAACCTTGCCATTGATCCTCCGATCCCCACAGACATTGAGCTTCCCGAAGCATCTGACATACTGATCCTGCTATTAGCGCCGGAGCTAAATTCTAAAAAACTTCTTTCCGGAAAAAAGCCGAATCCGGGATTCCGGGACGTTATTTCTTCCTCAACCTCAGTTACTTCCCAACCAACCACAATTCCCATGCTGGCATCTACATTTGCAATGGGAAGGTTGTTTTCGGCTATTATCGGAGGAAGTGCATAGGGGAATATACTGTCTACTCTTCCAACTTCAGTAATATTTTGAATATTGCTTATGTCAAGGGCAACAAGATCAACGAAACTATCGGCAAAAAGAATACTGTCTTTTATGGCCATATCGACATTACCCGGGATTTCGATAAATGACACAATCTCAGGATTGGAAGGATCATTATTATCGATTACATGTATCCCTTTTTGTGGCTCATTAATAAAAATGTAGTTGTCTTTGAAGTAAATTTTACCCGGATTAACTATTTCTTCCGGATCAGTGATACTGACGGATTTTTTAAAATCTTCCTTACTCATGTAAATTGGAGTATTCACAAGGTAACGGTCGGTAATTGTTTCATGGCACCCGCTAAAGAACAGAAATATTAAGCAGGTAAATAAAAAGCTACTGAAGGTTTTCATGATGTATGGTTTTGTGGTTTGTCTATAGATGAAAAATCTTCCGGGAACGTTGCGCAATTTGTATTATTATTTTTCACGCAACCATGAAAGACCCTCATGCATCTACTTGAAAACCTAAGTTCATGAAAATATTTTCTTCATTCCTTACATTAATCCTTACGCTGCTTTTCACATCTGTAGTAAATGCCCAGAACCAGGACGATGTAGTTTATCTTTCCAATGGCAGTGTAATACGGGGAATCATCATCGACAGTACAGAAATAAATCTCCGGATACTGAACAAGGCAGGCGATATATGGTCGTTCTCCAGGGTAGAAATAGATTCAGTAAAAAGGGAAAAAGCTTATGTACATAAGGCTTTTGTTTTCAATCAGGAAGGATCTGAGGTGAGTGCCGGTTTATCACTAATGGTACGTTCGGGTAGCAATGCCATTGATAAAGTTGCCATTCCCGGCTTAAATATGGCTTATAGTTACAGGTTCAATACTTTCCTTTCGACCGGAGCTGAAATGGGCATCGAATTTTACGAATGGATGATAGCACCCCTGTCAGCCTTTGTGAAACTCCGCAGTTCTCAAAATATTGTCAGTCCCTTTTTATATATCAGAACAGGGTATTCTTTGCCTGCTGAAAAACAAGACGACGACTGGGAATATTCCTACACAGCCAGTGGAGGTTTACATGCTTCCTGCGGTATTGGCATTGAAAGAATTATCAATGAAAACACTTCTTTTACTCTTCTTTTCTCCTATAATTACCAGGAGCTGCATTATCATCTTGAACCACTACAGAATTGGATTCTCGAAAGAGATCGCACCCTGAAATATAACAGGCTCAGGATTTCTCTGGGATATGTTTTTAAATGATTTATCAAATATCCGGGAGGCCCAGAGAATGGTTTATAGGTTGACAGGTCGACAGATGGCTTAATGGCTCAACGGCCGGAACTATCACCTTCTCTCTATTCTATGAGTCTGCTCCAAAAAGTATTTTACCCCTTATCTGCTCCTAATCCCTAACTTAATTCCCTCAAATAGTGCAATTCCAAAAAATATAGTTTATTTTAGCGTTAGTGACATGCAATAAAAGAGCCATGAGCCATTACCTGAAAGAAGAATTGTACAAGCTTATAAAAAAGGATGAGCGAATATTTGACTTTATTCAGGAAGGATCGCTGGATGGCCTCTGGTATTGGGACCTGGAGAAGCCGGAAAATGAATGGATGAATGCACGTTTCTGGAAAGTACTGGGATATAATCCGGAAGGAATGCCTCACAAGACCAGCGCCTGGCAAGACCTAATAAACCAGGATGACTTAAAAGTGGCTCTTGATAATTTAAACAAGCATATGGAAAATCCTGATCATCCCTATGATCAGATCGTACGTTACAAACATAAAAATAATTCAACGGTATGGATCCGGTGCAGGGGAATTGCAATCCGGGATGAGAACGGGAAACCGTTACGGATGGTTGGTGCCCACCAGGATATTACAGCATTAAAACAAACGGAGAACCAGCTTCAACGTGAAAAGGAGCTTGCTTCAGAAAATGAAGAAAAATACAGGTCAATATTTGAAAATGCTCCTGTTGCCTTTCAATCACTCGACATAAATGGCAATATAATAGATGTCAATCCGCAATGGCTGGAAGTACTGGGTTATAAAAAAAATGAAGTACTTGACAAATGGTTTGGAGACTTCCTGCACCCGGATTCACTCGAAGGCTTTAAAAAGAATTTTCCAATATTCAAAAAACAGGGCTTTATCCATGATGTGAAATTCAGGATGAAAACTAAAAGAAGAGGTTTCATTTATACTTCTTTTGAGGGCTCTATTGGCCTGGATGATAAAGGCTCCTTCAAACAAACCTATTGTACTTTTAAAGACATAACCAGGGAGAAAGAAGCAGAAAACAAGATTATCCAAAGTGAAGCCCGCTACAAACAGCTGGTTGAGACAGCCTCTGATGCTATTTATTTGATGGATGAAAAAGGGGTAATAATTGATACCAACCAGATAGCAACCAGGATGCTTAAAAAAAGTAAGGATGAAATTATTGGAACTAAAATTAATACGGTTGATCCCAATTTCCCGGTAAAAGCTTTTCTGGAATTCTGGAAAAGCGTACCATTCGGGGAACAAAGGATATTTGAAACTACTCATGTTACTAAAATGGGTGAATTAATTCCCATTGAAATAAGCGGTAAAAAATTCATCATCAATGGTGAAACCTACTATTTTGGCGTGGCCAGGAACATAACAGAACGAAAGAAAGCAAATGCGGCGCTTTCCGAGAGCGAAGAAAAATTTCGCGGGGTGTTTAATTATGCCAATATTGGGATTACGCTTACCAATATAAAAGGAGATCTGATAAATGTAAATGAAGAATTTATTAAAATGCTGGGATATACCCGAAAAGAATTGCTCAGCTTTAATTTTACCGACCTCTCCTTCCCGGATGACAAGGAAAGAGAAATGCCCTTATTCGGGCAAATATTAGAAGGGAAAATCGATAATTACCGCCTCGAAAAAAGAGTAAAGAAAAAGGATGGTAGTTTTTTATGGATTGATTTATCGGTTACAGGACGAAGAAATACAGAGGGTGATATCGTTATGTTTATTGGGATGGCCATTAACATCACAGAAAGAAAAACAGCCGAACTGGAATTAATCACAGCAAAAGAAAAAGCGGAAGAATCCAACCGGCTGAAAACGGAATTCCTAAACAACATGTCGCATGAAATCCGAACGCCAATGAATGGTATTATCGGTTTCTCAGAAATGTTGGATAAATATGATCTAAGTTATGAAAAACGGAAATATTATGCGAAAATCGTTCAGAACAGTAGTCATCAACTCTTAAGAATCATTGATGATATTCTCGAGATATCAACATTAGAAACAAAACAAATTGCCCTGAATGAAGAGGTTTTCTGTCTAAATGATTCATTAATGGAGCTTTTTTCAATATTCAATCTTAAATCAAAAGAGCGAAATATCCCTATTTACCTGAAAAAATCGCTAAGTGATAGCCAATGTCAGATAATTTCAGATAAAACAAAGCTTAATAAGATATTGAGCAATCTGCTTGAGAATGCTTTAAAATTTACAAGCAAGGGCTTTATCGAAATGGGATACTACATAAAAGCCAATAATCTGGTAATTTATGTTAAAGATACAGGAATTGGTATATCCCCGAAAAACCATAAATCGATCTTCGAGCGCTTCTCACAGGAAGAAAAAGGCATATCCCAGAACCACGGAGGACTGGGTTTGGGCCTATCCATCTCCAAAGAAAACGCACAGCTTCTGGGTGGAGATATTACACTGGAATCAGAAAAAGGCAAAGGTTCAGTTTTTTTTGTTACAATTCCCTACAAACCCGTTATTCCCAGGGATGAAGATTTTGGCGAAGCAATAAGGGAAAACAGACATAAAACAAATGACTGTCATACCATACTTGTAGTGGAAGATGAAGAAATAAATTATCTTTATATTCAAGCCTTGTTCGAGGAAAAAACACATCCCAAATTCAATATTATTCATGCAAAAAACGGAAAAGAAGCCGTTGATATTTGCCTGCAGCATAAACATGTAGATTTGGTGCTGATGGACCTCAAATTGCCTGTAATGGGGGGAGAGGAAGCCACCCGGAAAATAAAACTAATACGTCCGGACCTGCCAGTTATAGCTCAGACTGCCTATTCATCACAATCTAACATAACACAAGCTCTGGAAAATGGCTGTGATAATTTTATATCAAAACCTCTGGATAAGAAGAAACTGTTTGAACTTATAAGCAATTATATTTAGTGTCTGTCCATAATGTCCGAAATACTCATTAAGTGTTAAATTTCAGCGGTATTCGTGAGCTCGTTATCACTCGGTTCTGCGTTATGCTCGCCGGAAAAATGCTCATTTACACGAGTAAACTCCGCTTTTT
>CAYRTD010000200.1:0-5657 GCA_964426915.1 uncultured Bacteroidaceae bacterium
AGAGAAAACTTCTATTTTGAATACACTATATCAAGGTTTCGAACACTCAAAGGTTTTAACCCGTGGTTTGAGATATGGTTAATCATTACTGTAACAAAAAAATCTAGTGCGAAACTTCTGTCTTTTAATACTTAACCTTTATAAAAAAAGGCTGTAAAACAGAAAGTTCAATTGATCTGTTTTTTTAACTTTCCAAACTCTTCCATTTTTCCCACTAACTTTTTCCGGTAGAACCTGGCCAATGCGGCTCCGGGTCTTATTTCAAGTGCGGCATTCATATATTCCAGAGCCTTTTCAATTTCCCCCTGCTTTTCATGGTAAATGGAAAGATTAAAATAAGCTTTGTAAGCCCTGATCTTATTGTTATCTGTAGCAACTTCACGCAAATATGCCGGATCAAGAGACTGGTCTGTTCCCTGATCGGTCAGAAGGAAATATGACCGTCGGGTTTCTTCCCAGGAAGGTGATAATTTACTGGCGAAGCTTTCTCCGGCGAACCAAAATGTTTCTTTGATGACTTTGGTGAGATCCGGCAGGTTTTCTATCGCATCTTTCCTGTTCACTCCATAAGCGGTCCAGTATAGTGTGTCTCTCATATTAACCTCTTTTACCATCCCCGTATCAGTATAAAGTCTCCATAGCAAAGCCCGGTCTAAAAGCAGAAAGGCCTGTTGTTCAAATTCTTCCGCCTGGGTGAAGTAATCGTAATTCATGCCGTAATATTCCATTGAGATAACCACATCTGCTTCGAATTCTTCCAGAAGAAAACGAATACTTTCGTTTGAAAGGTATTTCAGGAAATTTATACTGTCGTCACTCCTTTCTTCCACGTACACAGAATTTCTCAATCCCTGGACCGGCGACTGGTCGGCTACATAGAAAAAGCCGTTGAAAATATTGTTTATTATGAGCGTATCTATAATAAATTGCTCGTCCTCTTCCAGCCTGCGCAGCACATTAAAATCCATTGTATCAAACTCCGGGGTATAACTGGAATTGAAGACAATTATTTTTTCCGTATTAACGGGCAATGTATACTCAGCGGGTGTGAGTGATTCAAATACGAGTTCCTTCCCCGGCACACACGAAGAGAATACGATGACCGCAAAAAGAAAATAAACCGCTTTTAAAATTTTGTTTTTCATGTCGACATTAAACCTGCCGCCGAAGATAATAAAAAAAGCGGCTGAATGTTTTTCAGTCAACAAACATTTGGATTATGTGTTCATTCCCCCACAAACATTGATCACCTGACCACTTACATAGGAAGAAAGGTCGGATGCCAGAAATACACAGGCATTTGCTACATCCTCCGGGGTGCCGCCACGCTTAAGGGGGATCGTCTTTGTCCATTCTTCTCTTACTTCATCAGAAAGTTTAGCGGTCATGTCGGTAATAATGAATCCGGGTGCTATTGCATTGCTCCTTACTCCCCTGGATCCTAATTCTTTGGCAACCGATTTGGTGAAACCGATAATTCCGGCTTTGGATGCAGAATAATTAGCCTGTCCGGCATTACCCGATACACCCACTACGGAGCTCATATTGATTATAGAGCCTGATCTTTGCTTTAACATATAACGTTGTACGGCTTTTGTAAAATTGAAAACCGATTTCAGATTCACCCTGATTACCAAATCCCAGGCTTCTTCATCCATTCTCATAAGGAGGGTATCCCTTGTTATTCCTGCATTGTTTACCAGAACATCAATACTTCCGAATTCAGTATGAATTTCGCCTGCAACCTTATCCGTTTGCTCATAATCACTTGCATCCGAGGCATATCCTTTGGCTTTAACACCCATAGCATCAAGCTCCTTTTCAAGCGATTGCATATTTTCATCCATTTTCAGATCTGTGAATGCTATATTCGCACCTTCCTTTGCCATTGACAAAGCGATCTGACGTCCGATACCTCTGGCAGCACCGGTGATTACAGCGGTTTTTCCCTTTAATAAACTCATAATAGATTGTTTTAAGAATTCCTGCAAATAAAAGAAAGTTATTTGGAAAAAACAACAGATCCGGACTCCTGACTATGCATGAGAACCGGTCTTTCCCATTGGACTTCATTAGAAACTAGGGATTTTTTGAACAGTTTCCTTAGATTTTTTAAATCCTTTCAGATTGTAACCGCTCTTTTTAAAAGCTTGTTCTTTTTCCGACACTTCAGGTGGGTGGATGACAATCACGGAAGTAGTATTTCCGTCAGCTTGGGCAATATCTCACCAGCCCTTCCCTTGAGGAAAATATTGGTAACATCGATGGTATAGGCAGAAGGTTCCGGATTTATTTCTATAATTCTGGCACCGTTCTGCTTTGCCATCCTGGGTATAAGGTTGGCTGGCATAACCTCGCCGGTTGTGCCTACTAAAATGAAAACACCGGCAACTAAAGCTTCATTGTAGGAAGCCGAATTTGCTTTTTCCGGGATAGGTTCTCCGAAAAAGATGAAATCGGGCTTAAGAACAGTTTGATCTTTCTCACAAACAGGAGGGATATTTTCAAGCAAAGAGGGAGTAACTTCGGAATATTCACCACAAGTATTACAAACCAATCTCTTATAATTACCGTGATATTCCCACACTACTTTACTTCCTGCTTCCTGGTGCAGATTATCAATATTTTGTGTTATAACGGCTTTGATTATCCCGGCTTCTTCAAGCTTTGCAAGAGCAACGTGTGCGGAATTGGGGCTGGCCTTCTGAAAATGATTATAGAACATATCCCTTATCGCTTCCCAGCTTTCCCCGGGATTTTTTTTAAAAAAATCAATTTCAAGAACTGTGGGATCATATTTTGACCAGATCCCATCAGGACCCCTGAAAGGTGGAATACCGCTTTCAACCGATATGCCTGCACCGGTAAATGCTGTGCAATGCGTTGAGTTTTTTATTACTTCGGCAGCTCTTTGTATTTCCGTGTTCATAATTAAAGGAAATCCGCTTTGTTAAACCTGTATTTCTGTCAGATGTAAGGAAAATTTTATTTTAAAAGAGCTGCAATGGTTTTTCCGATGGCGGCGGGCGACTCAACAACTTCAATACCACATTCTTTCATGATCTCCATTTTGGCTTCGGCCGTATCTCCCTTTCCTCCGATAATTGCCCCGGCATGCCCCATTCTTCGACCCTTTGGAGCTGTCTTACCGGCAATGAATCCTACTACCGGCTTGGTCCTGTTCTCTTTTATCCAGTTAGCCGCTTCTGCTTCCATGTTGCCTCCTATTTCTCCTATCATAATAATTCCTTTGGTCTGTTCATCGGCCATAAGAAGTTTTGTGGCATCGAGCGTAGTGGTTCCCACTATAGGATCTCCACCTATACCTATACAGGTTGACTGTCCCAATCCTTCCTTGGTAACCTGATCGACCGCTTCATAGGTGAGGGTGCCTGACCGGGAAATAATCCCTACCACCCCTTTTTCATGAATGAAACCGGGCATAATTCCCACTTTGGCTTCTCCGGGACTGATAATTCCCGGGCAGTTTGGGCCTATCAGATGAGTGTCTTTGTCGCAAAGATATTCTTTAACCTTCACCATATCCGCGACCGGTATTCCTTCAGTAATGCATACAATAAGGGAGATGCCCGCATCCGCAGCTTCCATAATTGCATCTGCAGCAAATGCCGGAGGAACAAAAATTACCGATGTGTCAGCCTCTGCCTGATCAACAGCATCCTTAACAGTATTGAAAACAGGTTTACCAAGATGCTCGTTTCCCCCCTTTCCCGGTGTCACGCCACCCACTACATTTGTTCCGTAATCAATCATCTGACGGGCATGGAAGGTCCCTTCACTACCGGTAAAACCCTGTACGATAACTTTGTTTTCTTTGGTTAATAGAACACTCATTATTGTTTATTTTAAAATATGGTCAAAAGTAATTTAATAAATGAATATTTGCAAGGATCAAGGGATAGATAAGAACAAAGGCATATATCTGAACCAGACGACAAGCGGCCCCGATTTATTCCCAATTGTCGCAGAAAAAGCATTAACTTTGCACTATGGATTTTTCGGATACCATATGTGCTCCGGCAACCCCGACAGGTGGAGCCCTCGGATTGTTAAGGCTAAGTGGGGAGAAAAGCTATACCATAGTGGAAAATCTGGTCTCTTTTCCTTCACCCGGCAAGAAATTAACCACTTTAAAGGCCAATACCACCCATTTTTGTCATATTATGGATGGAAAAAACCTTGTGGATGAGGTTATTTTGAGCCTTTTCCGTGCACCCCAGTCCTACACCGGCGAAGATATGATCGAGATCAGTTGTCACGGATCGGAATACATTCAGAAAAAGATCCTGGAGCTACTGGTGTCGGAAGGTTGCCGGATGGCCAGACCGGGAGAATTCACCCAGCGGGCTTTTTTGAACGGGAAGATGGACCTTTCCCAGGCAGAAGCGGTGGCCGATGTGATCGCCTCGGAATCCGAATCCTCTCACCGTATTGCCATGAACCAGATGAGAGGCGGCTTTTCTCAGGAATTAAAAAAAATGCGCGGTGAATTACTGAATTTCGTATCTCTAATCGAGCTTGAGCTTGATTTCAGTGAAGAAGAGGTGGAATTCGCTAACCGTAAGGAGTTGAAAGAGCTGGTAGGTAACTTACTGGATTATACAGGCTCACTTAAAGACTCCTTCAGAATGGGGAATGTATTAAAAAACGGCGTGCCTGTGGCCATTATCGGCAAGCCCAACGTAGGAAAATCAACCCTTCTGAATGCCCTTCTAAAGGAAGAAAAAGCCATAGTATCGGAAATCGAAGGCACCACCCGCGATGCTATTGAAGATACTATTGTGATTGAAGGCATCATGTTCCGGTTTATTGATACGGCAGGCATACGGGAAACCGCCGATGTGATTGAAAACCTCGGAATCCGCAAGACCTACCAGAAAATTAATAACGCATCGGTAGTACTTCTGTTGACCGAAGCCACCGACAACCCGGAGGACATTCTACAGGCCACTGAAGAAATTAAAAAACAGATTGAGGGTCAGGACAAAGAATTCCTTTTGATCGTTAATAAGACAGATCTTGCCGACAGCTCACATCTTAAGAAGTTAACAGCGGCCCTGCAAGATCATCCTTCCCTATACCTCTCGGCCGAAACCGGCAAAAATATGGATACTCTCACCTCTGCCCTTCTCAATGCCGCTCATTTAAAAGACTTCAGCAGCACCGGCACCGTAATCTCCAATCTCCGCCACTACGAAGCTCTCACCAACGCCCACAAAGCCCTCGAACGCGTCGATACCGGTATACAAGAACAACTCACCACCGATCTGCTTTCGCAGGATATTCGGGAGGCTCTTCGTTATCTCGGCGAGATAACAGGAGAGATCACTACTGATGAGGTTTTGGGGAATATTTTTAGGAATTTTTGTATTGGGAAGTGAGTGAGACTCACTTTTCAAAAGTCCCCCGGGACTTTTGAAAAGTGCCCAAGTCGAACTCATCCCCGACAAGCGCAGCGACCGGGATCTGCTCCACCCCCCCCCACTACCATTTATTAACATTCCCTAGCCCCTTGACCGGCAATGCAATAACGAGGGGAGATCTCTCAGTCGCTCTGCGGGCGATGGACTTCGTGGTTATCCTTTTAATGGCAGCGCAATAGTTAGGGGATTTCTCAGTCGCTCTAAGGGCGATGG
>CAYRTD010000201.1:0-5549 GCA_964426915.1 uncultured Bacteroidaceae bacterium
TTCCGCATCGATGACTCCCCGTAATTCCCGGTTCCTTCATATAAAAAACCATCATAATATTCAAAGCCCTGAGTATAAGCTTTTTTATCATGAGGATATGTATTAAGAACCCGGTATCCGTACAAATCAGGTTCTCTGTCAGATGTTATTTTCAATCTTATGGAATGGCTTTCTGAAGTACCGTCTTCCATGAAGATAGTTATCCGCAAAGTGGCTGCACCGGGAGGAAGGTCAGGAACCTTCAATTTTACAGGTCTAACATCAGTAACACTTTTCTTAACCATTCCCCCGCCGATAGAGAAGATTACTGAGTCAATTTTTATCGCTTCCCCGGTAGGTTCAAACCCGGATTCAATTTCGGATCCGGGAATCAAATAATCATTTCGTTTGGGTTCGGTAATTCGAAACTTATAATCAACAGAATGGGTTTGGACCCCGGGAGGTTTTTGATCTTCCGGTTTCTCATTTTGTCCGGATTTGCAACCGAACAGTGAGAAACCAAGAAAAAAGAAAGACAAAAGGAGTCCGGGTATATTATACATTACTTAAAAAGTTTAGTGAACCATCCCGGAGATTTCTTTGAAGATCTGATCCGCTTCATTTCTTCTTCCGTATTTAATCCGGAATCAGGATTGATCATTTGATATATTTCTCCCCAGCCGGGAAAGCCTCCAACATTTCTGTCATCAATATAAATATCAGCAAGAACCTTACGGCTGGTAATCTGTTCTTCGTAAACCTCCTCGGGATAGTTTTTATTTACAGCGTAGAATTCAACACCGTTTTTTTTGCAATATTCCACCGCTTCATCAAGTTCTTTGCCTGTTCTGATGGTCCACAAAATCAATTGATGCCCATCATTGAGCAGAGCTTTTAGAGCATCAAAGGCAAAAAGCTTCTCTTTACCTATTTTGGGGTACTTATGTTCCACTATCGTACCATCAAAATCAACCGCAATTCTCATCATTTGTTTAATAGTTTCAACAAATATAGAAAAAAGGATTGAAGAATAAACAGGAAGTTTATTCCCTAAAAGGCAGATTAACTGTAACTAGAATTTGCTGAAGCCGGCAACATGAAATTTTCAGGGCAGACCTTGCATTTTTCTTGGGACGATAGATAAATCCTGATTTTATAAGTCAAAAGCTATCAATACAGCTCATCTACCGAAAGATATCTTTCGCCTGTGTCGTAGTTAAAAGTAAGTATCCTGGATCCTTTGGGGATATCTTCGAGTTTTTTATTAACGGCAGCGAGAGAGGCACCGGACGATATTCCCATAAATAAACCCTCTTCCCGGGCAGCTCTTTTGGCAAAACCAAATGCTTCTTCTTTACTTACTTTAATTGCACCATCAAGAATATCCATATTCAGGTTATCTGGTATAAAACCGGGTCCAATGCCCTGAAGCGGATGGGGTCCGGGTTCTCCCCCAGATATAATGGGTGATCCTTCAGGTTCAACAGCGTACACCTTGATATCCGGCCATTTTTCCTTTAACACCTTGGCAACTCCGGAAATATGTCCCCCTGTACCCACTCCGGTTATCAGGTAGTCCAGGCCTTCAGGGAAATCCTTAAGAATTTCCTGAGCAGTGAATTTTATGTGAGAATCCGGATTGGCGGGATTATCAAACTGTGAAGGTATCCATGCCTTATCGATCGTCTTTTTCAGTTCTTCCGCTTTTGCCATCGAGCCTTTCATTCCTTCGGTCCGGGGTGTCAGTTCAAACTCTGCACCATAGGCAGCCATAATACTTCGTCGCTCAATAGACATTGACTCGGGCATTACCAGTATCAATCTGTAGCCTTTCACTGCAGCAACCATTGCGAGTCCAATGCCTGTATTCCCACTGGTTGGCTCAATGATTACCGACCCTTTTTTAAGCGTCCCGTTTTTTTCCGCTTCTTCGACCATGTGCAGTGCAATCCGGTCTTTAATGCTGCCACCCGGATTTGCTTTCTCAAGTTTAATCCATACTTCATACTCCTTACTGAAAAGATTATTAACACGTATATGTGGGGTATTACCAATGGTTTTTAATATATTATCTGCTTTCATATTAATCAGATTACAAAGTTTATAGGTTCGTCGAATGACTTACTGTCTTTTATTACCGATTTATGCTGCCGGTAAACTACCGAATGAGGGATAACACTTTCGGTTAGCCATACATTACCGCCAATAACCGTATCATGACCTATGATTGTATCCCCACCCAATATCGTACTTCCTGCATAAATAATAACGTTGTCTTCAATAGTGGGGTGCCGCTTTTTATTGCTCATTTTCTTCTTAACATACACAGCTCCAAGGGTAACTCCCTGGTAAATTTTAACATTGTCACCAACAAGTGCTGTCTCACCAATTACCACTCCTGTGCCATGATCAATAAAAAAATTCTTACCTATAGTTGCCCCGGGATGAATATCTATTCCGGTTTTTCCGTGAGCATATTCACTCATGATACGTGGTAGTACCGGAACGTCCTGTTTGTATAAAACATGTGATAAACGATGTACGGAAAGCGCGTAGAATCCAGGGTAGGCCAGGATAACCTCCTCAACACAATCAGCGGCCGGATCAGATTTCATACAAATATCAGCATCATTCAATAAAGTTTTAAAAACTCCCGGAAGCTCATTAAAAAAAACTTCAGCTACT
The DNA here is from genome assembly GCA_964426915.1 of uncultured Bacteroidaceae bacterium. Classification (GTDB taxonomy): domain Bacteria; phylum Bacteroidota; class Bacteroidia; order Bacteroidales; genus CAYRTD01. Next base: position 2,665 of record CAYRTD010000201.1, read on the forward strand.
TCTTTAGGGCTTTTATCAATCTCTTTCTCCAGGGGCAACATAAGCTGCTTAAGCCTTAGCTGCATCCTTTCAAGTTGTATTTCAATTTCAAATTTTGAAATATTTTTATTGGTTTTGACAGGAAACAAAAGATGTATCAGATCATCCACAAATAAGTGAGTATCCAGCATAGACGGTACGTCCGTGCAATAACTCCGGTTAATGCTGTCAAGATATTCTGCAAAGTCCATATAAATAAAATTTAATCAACTAACTCTATATATTCCGTAAAGTTCCTTAACATTTCATTATTAACAAAGGATTAACGATTCGAATGTGAGAAAAAAAAGAAAAATCCCTCCAAAATAAAACTGTCATTGCAAGTTCACCAGAAATCAAGATTACTCAAAATTCATTTATAATTTAGAACAAAAAAAACGAACGGGTGTTTTTCCATAGGATCCGATATCATCGCATTTTTTTTTAAATTGTCCTAATATTATGCAAATTTGTTTTTCTTTACCTATTATCATTTATAAATGAAAAAGCATATTCCAAATTTTATCACCCTGTTAAACCTGAGTTCAGGAGTAGTGGGTCTGATATTCATTATGAGGGGTGAACTTAATATGGCGGTTTACCTTGTCTTTCTGAGCGGTATTCTGGATTTCCTTGACGGTTTCACTGCCCGCCTGTTGAATGCTTATTCGGATTTAGGTGAATCACTTGATTCCCTGGCAGATGTTGTAAGCTTCGGGGTCCTTCCTTCAGTAATTGCTTTTTATGCCCTTTCAACAGGTTCTGCAGGAAAATACAGCCTACAGGAATTTACGCCCTACATTGCGCTGATTATTCCGGCATTTTCAGCTCTTCGCCTGGCTATTTTTAATTTAGATGATAATCAGAAACTTAGTTTCAAGGGATTACCAACACCGGCGAATGCCTTTTTGGTGAGTTCTGCCGCATTTATCTATATGAACGAAAATGAAATAATCCGGATCCATCACTTTGTCCTTTTAATCCTTATTGTGGCAGGATGTCTGCTTATGGTCTCAGGCATAAGAATGTTTTCCCTGAAATCTACAAAATCCGGGAAGTACCAGAAGCTCCTTATAATCCTGTTTCTCATCGTTGCTATTCTTCTTATCGTATTCCTGGGTTTTACCGGAATATTTTTCTCTCTCCTGCTATATGTTTTAATCTCTTTGGTTTGGCAGAATAAAATTCCGGTAGGATAAACCGGTCATTATTCTGTATATTACAGATTCTTAAAAAAATAACTAGGCCTGAAACAATATTTTGCAATCTTTTTATTTATATTGGTTTTAAAAAATACAGGCTTCACTTTAATAAATAAATGCCATGAAATTTTTGTTATATATTTACAAGCAGAACAAGAAACTCCTATTGATGAAACTCTATAAACTGAATCTCACACTTTTCTTTTCACTTATTTTCAGCAGCCTGGCTGCTCAATCCCCGAAATCCAATTCTGATATTGAAATTGGTTTTATTGAAAAGCAGGGTGAATATGTTGCTCTTGACACAAAGCTTACAAATGAAGAAGGAGAGGAAGTGACTCTGGGTGAGGAGATTGACAAGCCCACCATTCTCAATCTTGTTTATTACCGCTGTCCCGGAACCTGCAGCCCGCTGATGTGGGGAGTAGCAAAATTTATTGAGGAAGTAGACCTTAAGCTCGGTGAGGATTACCAGGTTCTTACCATTAGTTTTGATCATACTGAAAATATAAAACTCGGATTACAGAAAAAAGCTAATTACATCAGCAGTCTGGATAACAAGGATCTCGCTGAACACTGGAAGTTTTATGTTGCCGACAGTGCCAACATAGCTAAACTGACCGAATCAGCAGGCTTTCGGTTTAAGTGGGTCGTCGATCAGTATTCCCATCCTACCGGTCTGATCGCCCTTTCACCGGAAGGTAAAATTACCCGGTATCTGAGAGGGATTGAATTCCTCCCCTTCGATATAAAAATTACCATGGTCGAAGCAGCAGACGGCCAGATTGGGCCTTCCATAAACCGTTTACTTGCTTTCTGTTATTCTTACGATAAAGATAAAGACTCTATGGTATTTAATGTTACAAAAGTAGCAGGTACACTTATAATGTTTTTCGCCATTGTAATTTTACTTTTCTTAGTATTCACGAGAAGAAAACACGCTAAAGCCAGTTAGTATGACCTCCAATCAAAGTAAAAGTGAGCCCAGTTATCTGGAGTATACGGGAAAGTACAAAGGAATTCTGGCCTGGATACTTTCCACCGACCACAAAAGAATTGGCCTCCTCTATCTTTATACCATGCTGGTTTTTTTCAGTATTGGTGCAATTTTAGGGCTATTGATGAAATTTGAACTTCTTGCTCCGGGGAAAACCATAATGGAACCCCAGGCATATAATGCCTTTTTCACTCTTCACGGGGTGATCATGATCTTTGTGATTGTTATTCCTGGTTTGCCTGCGGTTTTTGGAAATTTCTTTCTGCCAATATTAATTGGGGCCAAAGATGTTGCCTTTCCCAGAATTAACCTCTTATCGTGGTATATTTATATTTTGGGAATATGTCTGGTACTGGTATCCCTTGTTACAGGTCAGGGGCCTCCGGATACGGGATGGACCTTTTATGCACCCTATAGTTTCCAAACCACTACCAATATGTTACCGGCTGTTCTTGGAGCATTTGTACTGGGCTTTTCTTCAATCCTCACCGGCCTCAATTTTATCGTTACCATCCACAGAATGAGAGCACCCGGAATGTCATGGTTGAAGATGCCCTTATTCCCATGGACACTTTACGGAACGGCTTGGATACAGGTTCTGGCCACACCTATCGTAGGCATAACCCTTTTGATGATCATTGCCGAGCGCACCCTGAATATAGGGTTCT
>CAYRTD010000202.1:0-5527 GCA_964426915.1 uncultured Bacteroidaceae bacterium
CAGTGAGACTATGATTTTGGTTTTCAAAATCATTTAGTCGAACTGATCCCGTCCCAAAAGCTTTCGGGAGATAGCCGAGGGATCTCATCAGCGGTATTTCCCGGAGTACCGTGGACAGGCGTGATCCTGAACATTATGTTCCGATAGCTATCGGAACAGACACCCGACTCTATTGACAGGCACTACTTACACTCTAACCAATACCGATTTATCGGTATGACTTACCAGATAATGCAAAAACATTATCGACTAACTCCTATGAGCACCTTGATCCCGAACATTAGCTTCGCTGAGCTCACCGCCAATTGGCGGTTCGGTTCTGAAACAGACTCTCGACTTTATGGACAGACTCTTAACCAGAAAAAGAAGAGGAAAAACGATAACAACTGCTATTTCTTTTTTTTCTTTTTCCTTTTCTCTTTTCTTCTTACAAACTTTCTATCCATTGATTCAGAAAAAGAGAGTTGTCTTTTTTTGAGTTTTTTTCTCAGCTTACTGAAGTTCTGTTCCACCTGTAGGAAAGAATTCATAACCTTATGATTAACATAGAGCTTTAGCCGGTAATTACGATAAATGAAATAAACAAAATTCAGAACAAGTAAGGAAAAAATAATTATCAGGAAAGTAGCATTGCCCTTTCTGGTCCTATACAAATCTCTTTTTAGTTTTTCGGCCTCATTGTCATAAAACCGGCGGGTCTCAAGCATCCGGTTTTTAAGGCTGTCAACCGTTTTTGCTAGGCCGTCAATAGTTCTTTCCTGAAGGCTGTCAGCACTTTTCAACTTATTTAACTCAAGGAAAAAATCGCTTTCCTGAGCAGATAGTCTTTTTTCGATCCTCTGATATTTATCAGACATTTCCCGGAAATCCTGTCTGGAATTCTCCAGCAGTTCAGTGACACGCAGAGAATCGTTGTCAATCTGGGAAAAGCAGGGAATCATAACCAGCAGGAATGATAAGGACAATAAATTTCTCATTTTTATTTCTAAGATACATATGGAATATAAAAAATAAAAGTTTATCTATACATTTAGAACGGGAATGTACCCAAATTACTTTAGCCCACTGAAAGAGATTCAGGTAAACATGTTGATAAATAAATTGTTGACTGGTTAACGAAGGGTCTACGGAATACCAATTACCTCTATGTCGAAAGGAATAAAAGAAATTTCAAAAACTATAAAGCGTCTTCTGGAATCGGAATTACCCGGTAAAACTTCCCATTTGAAAATGATACCCGAGACAAGGAGGTCGTTTAAAAATAATGTAAGGGACAAACAGGCTGCGGTAATGCTATTATTGTTCCAGGAAAATGATGAAATAAAACTTTCCTTTATAAAAAGAAACGAATATAAGGGTGTTCACAGCGGGCAGATCAGTTTCCCCGGAGGGATGCGGGAAAATGCGGACAGAGATCTGCTACACACATCTCTCAGAGAGACATCTGAAGAAACAGGGATTAATGAAAAGGACATCAATGTTCTGGGAAAAATAAGTACTCTATATATTCCTGTAAGTAATTTTGTTGTTCAGCCCTATGTCGCCTATCTTGATTTTTCACCTACATTTGATCCGGATCCCGTGGAAGTAAAATTTATGATAAAGGTACCTCTAAAACATTTACTGAATAAGGATAACCGCAAAAAAGAACAATGGAACCTTTCCGGAGATGAAGTTCGTGTTCCATTTTTTTTCTATAAAGATTTTAAGATCTGGGGAGCAACTGCTATGATGCTGAGCGAGTTTCTGGATATTATTCAAGATATTGAGCCAGATCTATAGTCTGATCATTGTTCTTGTAGTGATTATACCTGTACATGATCTCCCTGACATATCGGTAGGTTTCTGTACCTCTGGCATAACCGTTCCTGACAACAGGATCACTAAAAAACTGGGGATCCGATTTTTTCAGTAGAAAAAATTCCACATTATCTTCCCAGATTTTGGGGTTCTTTCCATACTTTTCCGTAAGTCGCATAGCATCGAGCACATGACCCAGGCCAACATTATAGGAAGCCAGGATAAACTTAATCCTTTCTGTTTCATCTTCGATATAATCATCGAGTTGCATATCGAGCCAGTGAATAAACCTAACTCCAGCTCTGATCTGGGCATTTGTTGTGGAGTTCTGACTAACCCCAAAGCTGGTTGCGGTTCCAGGCATAAGCTGCATTAAACCGAATGCTCCTGCCCAGGAAACAGCATTCGGATTAAACCTTGATTCCTGATAAGCCATGGAAGCAATCAAGCGCCAGTCCCACCCGATCCTTTCAGCTTCCTGTTTAAAAATTTCGTCATATGGGGAAATTTTTCCTGTTTCGGGATAATAGTAATCACTTTTTACAATTCCTGCTAAACGGTTACTTTTAAAATATTTTCTGTACAGAATTGCATACTTACGGGTTTGCCGGAACTCTTCCATCCAGAGATCGATTTCCCTTTTCAGTTCAACGGAAGATTCTCTAAGTGCCCATGCCTGATTCTGTGGGAAGCTAATAGCCGTCTCAACATCCAGGTTTGGAAAATATGAACTGTTCACCCTGGCAATATCCTCATCGGCAGCTGTGTATTCAATTTCACCGCGTGAGACCATACGGATAAGCTGTTCTGTTTCTATGGGGACTTCGACAACATGGATATTTTCACCTATTTCTTCTGTCAGGTTCTTTAATCTGAGGGCATGAGATGAATTTTTCTGAACGTACACGGTTTTACCTCCCAGATCCAGAGGATTCCTGATAAGTTCTTCCATGTCAGTGAATTTCTTGATATTCTCAGGTACTCTCTGTACAAGTACCTGACGTGTCTGACTATGTGGAATAGTAAAATCGGCAATTTCCTTTCTTTCTCTGGAAATGGTAAGGTTTGAAGCGATAAGGTCAACATTTCCCTGGATCAGGTTATCAAAGTTCTTTTCCAGATCATTATTCACTTTCACCTCGACTTCCAGGTCCAGATAATCGGACAGTTCCTGTAACATTTCATACTGAAAACCCAGAGGTTGTCCCTTATAGATAAAATAATTTATAGAATTAAAATCAGTTACAACTATAAGTTTACCGGTTTTTCTTATATCATCCAGGTCACGAACAAGTGTTTCTTCCTCAACTGCGGAAATTTCCTGATTTCTGCAGGAGAAAAGCACTGGCAATGCCATCAACAGGATTACAACTATAATTTGATTAATATGTATATTTTTTTTCATAATTTTAAAATACTTAATACTTTAAAAGCAAAAGCACAAGGTTATCAACAATAAGTATACCAAAGTGTTCAAAGGGATACATAGAACCTGTAAATAGGGCAGAGTGTCTGAAACTTCTTAATCATAGAATGTCCATGCAAGACTAAATCTCACTCTATTATTAAAATTCGGATGCCCAAAGGCCATAAAGTAGTCGGCAGTGGTAATTAGCTCTGAAAGTGCATTTGTATATTGAATTGAAAAACGTGTTCTTTTTAGTTTTACATCTACAAATGCTGTGGTAAAAGGATAATTTCCTGTTTTTTGTTTTTTCTGAGTATAAAACATGGATGTTGCAGGCATATAGGCATCTGCAAAATATGAACTAAAGAAGTAGAGTTCAGCACCAATTCTTAATTTTAACACATCATTAAAAATTTCATTTTCATACCAGGTGGCATTCCTGTAGGCCAGAAGGGGAACATTTATAATACCTTCGGCGCCTTTTTGTAATAAAACGTTATGAACATGATTCACCGGACCCCAGACAAATTTTTTATCGATCTTCAGGCTGGCCGTAAATATTTCTCTTTCCACCTGTTCGGGCATTGCTTCAGTATTAAAGAAAACATAGCCTGTAAAATAATCCAGTGAGAGTTTCATTTGAAAATTGTTCTCATTTCCTATCCGGGCAAAGCCTTTTATATTATCAATATTTTTAAAATCATTATTCCATTCCAGGTGTGCCGAACCATATTCATTATAAAAGAATGAAGGTTTGCGGCTGGATAAAAGGCCTCCCATAGTTAGAAAAGAGCTTCGATCCTTAAAATAGCGTGTGAATTCCCCTCGGGTAATCAGGTCGCCTGACCGGTAACCAGATAGAAAAAACTGACCTGAAGCGGAGTATTCCCAGTTCTTAAGGTCCCCAGTATATATTCCTCCAACAGACAAATCATTGAAACTTTCTCTGGGATAAGTCTTTATGACAGTATCAACAGTTTCTCCTCCGGCTTCATAGCTAACTTCAGCCGGTAAAACATAACTGAATTTCTTGTATTCATGTTTAATGTATGCCAGCAAGTTCTGAGTTCCGGCGAGTTTTATATTCAGATCCAGGCGGTTAGATAGATTATGATAAAATGCTGAATCGGTGATTTCATCAGTTAGGTAAAAATTATTCTCGTAAAAGCTAAGAGAATCGGCCCTATTAGTGAAATCGGAATAAATTCTTGAAAACCTGTTATAATCGAAAGTATGCCGCAGAAAAACAGTATTGAATTTTTCTTTGGTGGCGGAATCGGAAAAAAATACAGCTAAGCCAAGTTTATGTGTAAAATAAAAATTCATATTCCGAAAACGGGAATTCGCATCATCAAGGTTTGTTGAATAATTCAAAGCTTCACTTCCTCTGTTCCTAAACTCCTCCAGATCTTTAATCCCGCCGTTCTCCCTGAATTTAAATCCGTTATAATGCATTGAGGTGTTCATGGAATAGGCATTACTACTATGATTACCAAACAGAACAATTCTGTTCAATCCGGTATTCTGGTCATTATAAATACCTTTAGATGCTATCAGGTCATAAAAAATGCCGGCATTTGTAAAGGGATCAATATTTTGGGTATGTAAGGCAGAAAGAACCTGCTCACTGTCATCCCGGGAACCGGAAGTAGCATATTTGATTTCCGTAAAAGGTTTTTGTGTATTAAAGTGATGAATATTATAAGGAGTGTATATATAATATTTATAAGGAATGGAGAACATAAAGGGAACATTCACTTCCCGTTTATCAAGATTATTTGTAATACTGGCTTGTCCGGTATTTCCAAGAAATGTTTGTGAAAAGCTATTATAATAAATAGGGTTATATTCATGTACTACCCTCATAGTTGTATCGAAATCGGATGGATAGGGAATATTTGACTGAGGGTCAATAGCGTACGAACGAATAATAACAGAAGTATCTTTTACTGGTTCCTGAGCGAATGAATGGCAGGATAGGAAAAGACTTAAAAAAGTGATTATTTTAAAACTTCTGACCATAGATAAATATAAAAAAAGCCCCGAATAAAAATCCGGGGCTTAAAAGATTGGCGACGACCTACTCTCCCACGAATGCAGTACCATCGGCGCTAACGGGCTTAACTTCTCTGTTCGGAATGGTAAGAGGTGGTTCCCCATTGCTAAAGTCACCTAAAATCTTCATCCCGCATTTAGCGGGAAATATCATAAGACATGCTGGAAGGAATGATTAATCTTTTAATTTGAATTTTGAAAAAAGTTCACGGGTAATTAGTACTGCTCGGCTTTGACATTACTGCCTTTACACCTGCAGCCTAT
>CAYRTD010000203.1:0-5446 GCA_964426915.1 uncultured Bacteroidaceae bacterium
TTTAACCACTGGCAGCAAAGGTAAAGCCACCGGCTTGCCCGCGCAAGGTCAAGCCCGTTGGGTTTTGGAGAAAAAATTTTATGTCGCATTTACCGGGGATACTCTAAAGCTTGGAATCAGTAACATAAAAGAAATCAGTAAAAATTTTTTCACCAAAAACCTTGCCTGCCCCCGCTGGCTTTGGAGGTTGCCTAAGTGGTTAAAAATGCAGTGGTCTGTTTAAATAAGCCGGGGAATTTTTTCTTTTAACTGAGAAAATTGAAATAAATGAAAGTAAAATCTTTTTCAGTTCAAGACTTCAATTAAAAGAAAAAAATCGCTACATTCGAGTAATAATAAACTTTATGGGCTGCCTGAAACTTGCACATACCGAAAAAAATGAACCTTCTCTGAGGTGCGTCTGGAAATCTTCCGGATGCTCAAAAATGGGCGTAAACTGGTACGATTATGGCTGGAGATTCTATGATCCGGCAATTGGTAGGTGGCATGTGATTGATCCTGCTATTGAAGACAATCATTATGAATGGTCTCCTTATACCTACGTTTACAACAATCCAATCATGCTCATAGATCCATTTGGTCTGGATTCAGTTTATGTGCTTGATCAAGCAACAAGACCTGATGATAATGGTACCCCCTGGGACTTCGTATACTGCAGATGTTTATGTAATTCAAAATGGCGAATTGGTATATGTAGGGGATAATGAGAAAAGTACTTATCCCAATTCCAAATCACTAACTGATAATTCGACTAGCCATAACACTGTCGCAGAAGGTGAACATTCTTTTGATAATGCGTATGGGCATTCCCAAAGCCAGGAGAAGGGGCTAAATATCTATGATGATGAATCTACACGTACAGTTGCAGGAACCTCTCCTGATGGGACTCCCGTCAAAGGTGGCATGACTGGAGTAAATGATCATGAGGGTGCAAGTAATAATGGAGGACCAAGAAGCAGAGGGTCTATCGCTTGTCCAACTACTGATCCAGCAGCTAGTGAATCATATTACAGTGTATTTGATTGGAGTGGGACAATAACCAGAAACGGAAAAACTTATTCCGGGACTACCGGAAACTCAAGTGGTGGTTATTTTATTTATCGAGGAATTGCAAACATGCCTGCTAATTTCCGGAACGATCATAAGCTACCAACCATAATACCAGGAGTCACAATAACTGCTAAAAAGAAATAAAGTAATGAAGGGAGTTGCTATAATACTGTTATTTCTCGGATTATCATCTTATACCCACTCACAGGAAGAATGTATTTTTAATTTCTTTGTGGTAGATCATAATGAATTAAAAGAGTTAACTGCTGACAGAATAGAGCTTGCTTTTAGATAACTTTTCAACATCAAAGGCAGGTTATATAAAAGAAGCTTTATTATTATCCCCTTTGTATTCTCAAAAATTACTTATTCCCCTTCAGTTTAAGTATTTCATCAAGATGCTCGCGCCTGAGTTTTTCTACCTTCAGTCTTGACCGGTTACGATAATCATCGTATTCGTCTTGAACCTTTTTGGCCTCAGCAACCGCTTCCCGGGTAATAATTTTATTTCTCTTGTAAATGAGAAATACAAATATGAGTCCAAAAGCCAGTGCCGCCACCAGAACCCACATCAGGAGGTTATAAAAAGTTTTATCCATTTTTAATCCCAGGAACATAAGACTGTTCTTTTCCCTGATGGCGGTTTTCAATTCATCACGAGTGGTTTCCATGGTATTATTCAGGGATTCAATCTGTTCATTTTTGGCAGCAATCATTTTTTTATTATCAGAAATCGTATTTCTGACACTATTCATCGTATCATTCAGGCTTTGTCGATACTTGTTTAACCAGGTTTCTCTGATTACCTTGTATTCTTCATATCTGCTGCTTTTTTCAAAAATATAATTGAATTGTTCTTCAATGCTTGCTGAATCCATAACCTCTTGTAATTGAGTGTTCTGGGCATTCAGTCCGGAAATTTGCGGAAGAAGCATGAGTGAAAATATCACTGCTTTGATGAAATGGCTTTTAATCATTTTTTTATTCTTTTCCTGGAGATTGTTTTACATCTGTTCGGGTAACCGTATGTATAACGGCCGGATTTTACCAGAAGTATACGGTAATGGTATAAAAAAGATACTTATTGACAGAAAAATAATTTGATTCATAAAAATATGACAGGTAGCATGTTAAAAACGACCAATATAATTTAGTTTTATACTTCACCGGATTTTTTTTATGTACGTTCAACCATATTATTAAACATATTCCGTACAGGATTTTGCTCCCACCACAATCATTACTTTTGATGATAAAATTAAGTGTAATGTCTGAAAGCTTTATCACAGGTAATAAAGGGGCCAATATACGCTCCGATTGTCAGGTTAATCTGAGAATTAAAAACAGCGGTGGTCTGGTTGTTAAAATATCGGGGAAAGTGGAATCTCTTTATGGAAAGACGATTGAAAGTCTTGTCAGGGATGTTTTATCCTTTTATTCGATAAAAAATGCAGAAATAAGTATTGAAGATTCGGGGGCTTTGGATTTTGTAATCGCTGCAAGGCTGGAGGCCGCTATTTGTAAAAGCATTAAAAATGCCGCTCCTTATCTCCTGCCCATGGCAGAAGAAAACAAGTATCCATCTGAAAAAGACAGATTCCGTTTTTCCAGACTTTATTTGCCCGGAAACACACCCTCAATGATGATCAACGCGGGCATTCATCATCCTGACGGGATTATCCTGGATCTGGAAGATTCTGTCGCACCTGAGAAAAAACATGAAGCCAGGCACCTGGTAAGAAATGCACTCAGAAACATAAATTTCTATGGCGCGGAACGGATGGTCCGGATTAACCAGTTTCCTGCAGGACTCAAGGATCTGGGTTTCGTCGTTCCTCATAATGTCCATGTTATACTTCTCCCAAAATGTGAAGGAGCGCAGGACGTGCTGAAAACACTGGATGAAATTGAAAAGATAAAGAAGGAATATTCTGTTGAAAATGAAATTTATCTGATGCCGATCATTGAGAGCGCTCTCGGGGTAGAAAAGGCTTATGAGATTGCCGCTTCTTCCACTCTGGTAATTGCACTGGCAATCGGACTTGAGGATTATACCGCCGATATCGGAGCTATGAGAACCCGGGAGGGAAGGGAGTCTTTTTATGCACGTTCAAGAGTAGTAAATGCCTCCAAAGCTGCCAGGATACAGGCCATCGATTCGGTATTTTCTGACGTTGGCGATGAAGAAGGTTTGAGACAAAGCCTGAAGGAATCAAAACAACTTGGTTTTGAAGGTATGGGATGCATTCATCCCAGGCAGATTAAGGTTATTCATGAGAGCTTTGCTCCTGAAGCGGAAGAAATCGAAAAAGCCTCAAAGATCGTACATGCCTTTATTATTGCAGAAAAGGAAGGTAAAGGAGTTGTTTCCCTGGGATCAAAAATGATAGATCCTCCCGTAGTTAAGCGTGCGCAAAGGATCATAGATCTCGCTCTGAAATTGAATATCATCGATAAAAACTGGAGGGACAAATATGTCAGTTAATTTTCATGAAAATGCTGCCGGAAGAATGGTTCCGGATTCCATGAATGGTCAAACACAAATTCCTTATAAAGGAACAGGAAATCACCGGCCTGAAGGAAAAATTCATGCTCAGGACATACCGGTTTATTCCGATTATCCCTCCGATGGAAACAAGCTTTTAAAAAGTCTCCGGGAGGCACTTGAAAGATCCGGCCTGAAAGATGGAATGACAATATCCACTCATCATCATTTTCGCAATGGTGATTTTCTTGCGAATATGGTTTTTGATATAGCTCATGATATGGGGGTAAAGAATCTTGTTTGGTTTCCTTCGGCCTCTTTTCCCTGCCACGAGCACCTTATCCCTTATCTCGAAGATGGAACAATACAGCGAATTGAAGGAAGTATGAATGGCCCGCTTGGTAAATTTGTTTCTGAAGGAAAAATGAGAGGGCAGGGGATGCTCCGGTCTCACGGTGGAAGATACCAGGCCATACAGGATGGTGAAGTAAAAATAGATATAGCGGTTATCGGGGCTCCGACGGCCGATCCCTTTGGAAATGGGAATGGAATACATGGTCAGTCAGCATGCGGTCTTCTGGGTTTTGCACTTGCTGACTCCGAATATGCAAACAAGGTTATAATTGCAACAGATAATCTTGTTTCATTTCCCTGTGTGCCCTGGCAAATTCAGGGAAATAATGTGGATTTTGTGGTCGAAGTGAAAAAGCTGGGTGAGCCTTCAAAGATCATTTCGGGAACCACGCAAATTACAAAATCTCCTGACCGATTGTTGCTGGCCGAAATGACCGCCCGGTTCTGTGAACAGACCGGAATTATAAAAGAGGGTTTCTCCTTTCAGTCAGGTGCAGGAGGAACATCGCTGGCTGTTGGAGAATTCTTCAGGAAAATAATGATTAAAAAGGGAATAAAGGCAAGATTTGCAAGGGGTGGAAGTAATAAATACCTGGTTTCAATGCTTGAAGAGGGTCTTGTTGACTATATCCTTGACGGACAGACATTTGACCTGGAAGGAGTACGTTCAATGGATGAAAATCCCAATCATATATGGACAAGTCCTTTTACCAGTTATAACTATCACGGGAAAGGCAATTTTGCATCTTTTGTGGATGTGGTAATCCTCGGAGCTACAGAGGTAGATCTTAATTTCAATGCAAATGTGGTTACCCATTCCGACGGCTACTTACTTCATGGAATCGGAGGCTGGCAAAACTGCCTATTCTCGAAGACTGTAATACTTCCGTTTCCGCTTTTCCGTGACCGTATTCCAATTATTCGTGAAAAGGTTACCACACTGTGTGGCCCCGGAGAATTGATTGATGTTATAGTTACAGAAAGAGGCATAGCCATTAATCCTCTCAGGGAAGATCTGATTGAAAAGACCAAAAACAGTGACTTACCCATACGCTCAATTGAGGATCTTTATGATGAAGCCATAAAAATATGTGGTAAGCCGGAGAATCCGGTTATTGGTGATGAGGTTGTTGCAGGAATTAAGTGGGTAGACGGAACCTTGCTGGATGTTGTGAGAAAGGTGAGCAAGTGAAATTTTTTCCGGCAAAGGAGTGTGGTTGAGGAAATATGGAATAGAAGGACGTATTGGAGTCGCTGCGCTCGGGGGGAGGACACGGAGAAGAATGTTACACAGAGGACCGCGGAGTAGGCACAGAGAACCACGGAGGAAATATGGAATGGAAGGACGTAATTGGAGTCGCTACGCTCGGGGAGAACACGGAGAAGATATTACACAGAGGACCGCGGAGTGGGCACAGAGAACCACGGAGGAAATATGGAATAGGAGGACGTTTTGGAGTCGCTGTGCTCGGGGAGAACACGGAGGGGGAATTACATAACCTCGATACCGCGTGCCGCAGAAGCTTCAGGCGCCTACGCTAAAGCTTTCTCCGGCGG
>CAYRTD010000204.1:0-5337 GCA_964426915.1 uncultured Bacteroidaceae bacterium
AGCGTGCGGAGGCACAAAATTTTAAACCGCAGTATACTAGCGTATATGAGGATTTTAAATTTTTGCAGCAACGCAGAACCGAGTGATAACGAGCTCACGAATACCCCTTAAATATATTACTGAATGAGTATATCGGACATTATGGACAGACTCTAAATAGAGTCTGTCAATAGAGTCGGGTGTCTGGATCATAATGTTCGAGATCAAGGCTTGCGAAGCCGGAAAAAGCGGAGTTTACTCGTGTAAATGAGCATTTTTCCGGCGAGCATAACGCAGATATCGGACATTATGGACAGACACTAAATAGTTTTTATCTTTTGATTTATCTTATAAGAGATTTTTTTTATACCCTTAGGGTGTTAGGCTAAACAAAAAATTCAAATAAGCCTCACAAAACAATTTAAAATAGCCATATATAAATTTTATTAATGTTTCAACCTTTATCAATTTATCCCATCCATGTTTGTACCTATGTGTATGGAGACTGATATTACGGGCAAGAATATAGCATTTCATGTTGGAATGCTCTGGCCTGCATCACTGGTGCTTGATTACCTGGAAGTAAGCCATGCTCTAAAGACAATTGTGGATACAATAGAAGAGTAAGAAATAAACGATTCGAAGTGCAAAAACAACTGTGTATGACTTATCTATTAGACGGAAAATTAATAAATGGAAGTGTTTACAATAAGTTAAAAAACCAAAATCCCAAATGATTGTTAGCAGTAGAAAGAGGAGATAGTATGACAAAGATTTTAAAATCAATAAATCCTTATACAGGAAAGACTATAGCTAAATATCCCGAGCTGGATGCGGATTCAATATCCAGAATTGTTGAACAGTCTGTCGAAAGCTTTAAGATTTACAAAAAAAGCAGTTTCGAGGACCGTTCAATAAAGATGTTTAAGCTTGCTGAATGTTTAAAAAATGATAAAAAGAATTTGGCTGGAATAATTACAGATGAAATGGGCAAACCATTAAAGGAGTCCGTTGCAGAAATAGAAAAATGTGCCTGGGTTTGCGAATATTATGCAGAAAAGGCTCAGGAGTTTTTATCAGATCGTCTTGTTAACACCGATGCGAATAAGAGTTTTGTCAGATATGAACCATTGGGTACGATTTTAGCAATAATGCCCTGGAACTTCCCTTTCTGGCAGGTATTCCGATTTGCCGCTCCAACAGTTATGGCGGGAAATACCGCGTTGTTAAAACATGCTTCGAATGTTCAGGGTTGTGCCTTAAGAATTGAGGAGCTTTTTCTTAAAGGGGGATTTGAAAAAGGTATCTTTCAGAATCTTTCTGTCAGTTCCTCCGAAGTAGAAGGAATTTTGAAGAGACCGGAAATCAAAGCTGTTACTTTAACAGGAAGCGAAGCTGCTGGTATGGCCGTTGCCGGAATTGCCGGTGAGCAAATAAAGAAATCGGTTCTTGAACTGGGGGGAAATAATGCATTTGTTGTCCTCAGGGATGCCGATCCGGAAAATGCAACTAAGGTGGCTTTAACGGCCAGATTACAGAATGGCGGACAAAGTTGCATAGCAGCCAAGAGATTTATTATTGAAAGTGATGTTTATGTCAATTTTATGGACTTCCTGAAAAAAGAAATATCCCGGTATAAAGTCGGTAACCCCAGAGATGGAGATGTTGATATCGGGCCTTTATCTTCAGTATCACAGGCTGAAGAAGTTGAAAAACAAGTCAATAAGTCGATTGAGCTGGGTGCGCGGCTGGTAACCGGAGGGAATAGAGATAATGCATTTTTTGAACCTACCATATTAACAGATGTTCGGCCTGGGATGCCTGTTTTTGATGAAGAAGTTTTCGGACCCGTTTTCGCAGTATCTTTACCTGTGAATTCAGCCGGTGAAGCACTTGAGATGTCAAATAAATCTGGTTTCGGACTTGGCATAAATGTATTTACCGCTTCAAAAAAAGCTTCTCAACTTTTCATTGAAAATGCCAACGAGGGGGCAGTGTTCATCAATTCCATGGTTAAATCAGATCCCCGGCTTCCTTTTGGAGGTGTTAAACGATCCGGTTATGGGAGAGAACTATCCTCTGAAGGGATCAGAGAGTTTGTAAATATTAAAACGGTTTATATTGAATAACCAGAATGCATCCGGGACCCTTAGCGGAGTAGTCGTTATGATGAAGTCATCAGGATGTGGGTTGCCGTGTTATTGACATTATTATAAAAACAATCAAAACTTAACCTTTGCTTAATCTGAAGTCTTGAGGATAACTTTATTTTCGCCACGAATCTGAAAACAGGCTTACGATGACGAAAGAATTTTTATATGTATTTGATCTGGATTTTACCCTTTGGGATTGCGGCGGTACCTGGTGTGATCATTCTTTGCCCCCATACGAAAAAAAAGATATTCAGATATTTGACAGCAATAATGAAGAGATGAAATTATATCCTGATGTAATTCATATACTTGAAGAACTATTTCACTCAGGAGCTAAACTGGCAGTGGCTTCAAAATCCGGACAACATCTTTGGGCTGAAGATTTAATGCAATTGTCCGGAATACATCCTTATTTTCATTATAAGGAAATATATCCCGGATCAAAAATTGAGCATTTCAGAGCACTTAAGGAAAAATCGGGTTTCCCTTATGAAAGGATGATCTTTTTTGATGATGAGCCCCGGAACATTCATGAGGTAAGTACTCTGGGAGTTAATTGTGTTTTGATAAATGAAGGTATGAATTACGAGATGTATAAAACTTCGGTTATCAGTCTTTTGAGAAAAGAAATGGTATAGGAATTTAGATAGCCCGATTCTTGACCCCAAGTACATCCATTTTCTCATTTTCTTGGGTCCAATATCACCCCCTCAGACTCTTCTCCGGGAAATGAATCCTGCGTCTTCAGCTTTTCTAATGCTACCCCAGGTAATCCCCAGTTCATCAATATCCATCCACATGCTGACATTTTTCATTGCAAGGATGAAAGTATCATGAGTCAATCCCTCATCGGGAATGAGAAATGCGTTTATTCCCAGGGGCCTGATATTTAGTATGTTATTCCTGGAAGAGTCAAAATATATGATATTTTCGGGATTGCACCCAGCCTGTAAAATCAACATCTCCATCTGTTCTTTTTTACTCTTACTATTGAATATATTAAAATCAGGATAGTTGTCAATTCCGGTTATTTTGGTCAATTTATGGGTGCATTCAGGATTTTGGGTTGTTGATGTAAAGGCAATGCTGTAATCACCTGATTTTATTTGTTCCAGCACTCTTTTTATTTCGGGATAAGGATATAGTTTTCTACCTGTTCTATCCCTGATTAACCCGCTTATTACCGATTTTTTTTCAAAGGGTTGTTCAAGCTTGTCGTGATTCCCTCCACTGCAATTCCATAAGGTATTGTCCAGTTCAAACGTAAATATTATCTTTTTCATCATCTATATCAATGTTTCTACTTTCTCAAAGACTATTGATTATACTTCTTTAAGAAGATAATGTTACGATGATGAAGGTAGAGTTGATATAAATATGATGATATTTAGTCATTTATTTCATTGAACTTATTAATTATGGGTTTAGCCTTATCAAAGTCCGATTCATTAATATACAGATCAGCATTGGAAGGCATGCCCCCCGAAAAGCCTGCCATAACACCTGATTTGAAATCATTCCTGACCATTCCTGAGATGCCGTTCTTTTCCAGTTCTTCTTTAAGCAGATTTGCAGTTATTTCAGTTCCGGTATATACTCTGAGTAATTCATTTTTTTCGTCCATATGATTCCTTTTTTAAAGTTATGTTTATCTGAGAGAAGTTCCCGCGGTTTAATTTATGCTTAATTCTATTTTGATAACCTGGAAAAAAAATACCCCGTATTTCACCCTATATTCCTTGAGCTCTGCTGAAGTGTCCAGGTAGAGTTAAAACAAAATTGGGACAAGAATGATCATTATTCCGAAGAAATTAAATCTTTTCCCCAGTTTTCAACATTATGAGGACTTTCACCTTTCAATAATGCCACAAAACTTAAATATGCTTTCCGGGCATCACCCAGGGGGTAATAAAAGGCATCCCAGTTTTCGCTGTCTTCCCCGTCATGATTTGGAATAATATGCTGGAAGTAGTGCGTATCCTGTAATTCCCGGTAGGTACTGGCGGCCCGCTTTTCAATGTTCTCAAGATCTTTCAATGAAAGTTCACCCTTTTGTTTTCTGGTTCTTCGCAGTAATTTCCTCCTCATTATATCAGTGATAAGATCCGAAAGCGAAACCTGAGGTTTAACCGCTTTCAGAAAAATTATCTCTTCCCGGGAAAGCGGCGACATAAATATGCTCAGCTTATTTATACTTTGCAAGGAAGAATGACTTTGCAGGACTCGTCCTACGATAGGATTTCCCTCAAAAAAAACATCTCCTTTATTCATTGACTCATGCAGTTCCTTAATGTCAAGTGCCTGTAGATCTCCACGCACATCCATCACAACAAAACTGTCCTTTTCTTTCAACTTTTCTATCTCTTTTCTTGTCCGGAAATGATAGTCCACACCATCCATTTCACCGGGCCGGCCTGCACGACTGTTGTACAGAACCACCGGCTGCAGGTTTTTATACAGATCGGGATGAAATCGTGCAACGGCTTTTGCCAGGGGGCTTTTTCCTACGCATGACGGACCTGAGAAAATGATTAAGCGGTTATTGTTATTGTTCATAATTCATGATTTTATTGGATTTCAATTGGTTGCTTGGGTAGACATAAAAATACGATGAAAACATTGAGAAATCCAATTACATGCACCCTTATTCTCACGGGTGTCCATTAAGGCTCAGTTGTTTTATCCATCTTAACCCGGTCAGATTAAGAACTTCCTTTTTTTGTAAGGATTTATTAACGGATTTAACAACGTTGTATACTATGTTGATTATTATCCCTGCCAACTGATAAATACCAACCTGCCAACAGAGCCATGGGGATTGTTTCATGATCCCTGTGGAGGTGAACCTACAAGTCTTAAAGCCCAAAATTTTTCGCTATCGCTACGAATTTTCAGGGCTTTTTTTAATTCCATTGTTTACGAAAATGGATTTTCGACGGTATTTCCGAATGTGATTCTGGGGATTATTTCATGATCCCTGAGGGGGCGAACCTAAAAGTCTTAAAGCCCAAAATTCTCCGCTATCGCTACGAATTTTACGGGCTTTTTTTAATTCCAAATGGTTACGAAAATAAATTTTCCTAACCATTTGGAATTAAAAAAAGCCCGATTTTGCCTGCGGCAAAATGGGCTTTAAGACTTGCGGAGAGAGGGGGATTCGAACCCCCGGTACCCCTTTCGGAGTACGCCGGTTTAGCAAACCGGT
>CAYRTD010000205.1:0-5218 GCA_964426915.1 uncultured Bacteroidaceae bacterium
GCCAAGATAGATTTAAAAATTTTAACAAATCAAGGTTTCGAACACTCAAAGGTGATAACCCGTGGAATAAGTAAAACCTGTCCCCCTCTGGATGACTCCAATGGTGGAGGAGGTAATCGGTAAGACACTGAGCGATGATCAGATTCATTTATACCTATTAGAAACAACATTCCCAATGAGTTACATGGATTTTTTCCAGATGCAGAAACCCTAACAAAAAATAATTTTTACAATAACATCATTCACAATGAGATTCACTATTATTCTACTTTTACTTTTCCTTGTGCTGCTTCCCGCATGTAAAACACGTGAAAAGGTTAAAGAAAAACCTAAAAAAGAAATCGAGGAGTCTTCAAAAGAAAAGGCGGTCGAACCTGCAATTAATCTTCAGAAATTTGAATCGGAAGAATATGATTTTAATTTTAACTTTCCCAGCGATTGGACTTTTGAGTCATTTACACAAGGGAATGATCAGTTTATTCTGAATTTCTTTTCAAAGGAAAAGAAAAACAAGCTTGATTTACCCATCCTGGTGCATACTCAGGCTGAAAATTCATTTGTTGGTTTTTATCCTGAAGGTTATGGCACCGAGCTTCCGATGGGAAAATCAAGGCCCCTAAATGACCAGGAGATTCAAATGATAACTTTTCCTTTAAACACTGATAAATCGCAAGTTTTCACACTCGAAAACAGTCAACCCTGGGGCTATTTCCTGGTACCTTCCTCTCCCCCACCAAGCTGGGATGAATATGGCTTTGTTTTTGCGCAATCTGCAGTTGAGAATTCCCATACCCTATGCATGGATGCCGAAACCGGCGAAGAAAAGCCCATGGAAAATTGTGATCCCATAATGGGTGACAAGATAAAAAAATACGGTGACATCCCAGGGGAGAGGGTGAAGGAGATGAGGATAGTTTTGAGCAGTATAGACTTTAAGTAGAGTCTGTCAATAAAGTCGAGAGTCTGTTCCGATAGCTATCGGAACAGAATGTTCGAGATCAAGGCGCGCAAAAATTTTAAACCGCAGTATACTAGCGTATATGAGGATTTAAAATTTTTGCAGCAACGCCGATATCGGACATTATGGACAGACTCTAAGTAGTGTTGAATTATTATAAAGATTGTTTACTTTGCAAAGAATTGTTCACCCGGGATTGAGCGTACATCTGGAAATTAAGATAAGACTAAAGTAACTGATAAAGACAAAAAAGACTATATTTATTACTAGTGGCAACACAAATCAAAAAACTTCTTACTAAAAGATATCCGCAGCATTATATCGTCAGAAAACCATTCATCGGAACGCTGGTTTTTTTGATCTTTGTATTCCTATTCGTGATCATTTACCGTCCTTTTGAAATACACGATGCCCGTTCTTTTGGTTTTTATTTCACCATGCTTTTATACTGCACCCTAATATCATTCCCGGTCCTGGCTATTGCCCTGCTTTTAAACAGGACAAACTGTTTCTCTGCAAATAAGGAATGGAACGTGACAAAAGAGTTCCTTTCAATTATTATCATACTGACAATCATTGGTATAGCTGCATATTTTGCGGGTTTTCTTATTGAAGAAAAGGGGGAACGATGGAACTTTTCAACTTTTTTCAATTCATTTACAAGGGCCTTGCTAATCGGTGCCGTGCCCGTATTTATTCCTTCTTTATTCAATATTCGTTATTTACTCACCCCTGATATTCTTTATGAATTCGTAATAAACAATCATCCTCCCGAAAAGGAAAGCAAAGAGAGGCTAATACAAATTGAATCGAAAGCAAAAAAAGAAAATCTGAGCTTCTATCCAGACCAGTTTATTTATGCCGAATCCAAGGGTAACTATGTGGTTTTTCATCTAATTATCCAGGATCAACCCAAAGGGGTTATGATAAGGAATTCCATAATTGATATTGAACAACAGCTTTCGGAATTTGGGGATTTCTTAAGGATTCATCGTGCCTTCATTGTGAATTTAAATAAAGTTCGTTCAAAAGAAGGAAATGCCCTGGGATACCGGTTGAAACTTGCCGGTAGTAATGATGTAATTCCCGTTTCCAGGCAAAATATCCGGAAATTCGATGAGATGACGAAATACCGGTAAACCATTCATCACAAAAACTTGTCTTTCATCCCAATTCTTTGCATTGTTTTTCTTCTGGTTTTCCACTGGTCACAAATCCCGACCGTATATCCCGGAAATTAGGATAATATGTGGAATGTTCATCCATTTGCAGTGATAAAAACCAAACACAACTGCAATGAAAAAATTTACAAAACTATCGGGAAAATCAAGAAAGTATGCAAAGATCGCTTTACTATTTTTCATCTCTTTTATTGTTACCGGACTTAATGCCCAAAATACTCCTTCGGTAGGGGGAAGAATCATCGAAGAAAAAAGCAATCAGCCCGTTCCCTTCGCCACTGTTTGCCTTATAAATATCTCCGGGGATGAAAGCCATATTAATAACGGAACAATAAGTGATGAAAACGGAGCTTTCAGCATTAGTCCTGTTAAACCGGGAAATTACAAACTCCAGGTGAGTTCAATAGGCTATAAATCGACATTGAAATCCATCAGCGTCAGTAGCTCCGGAAATACAGATGCAGGAATTATTCTACTTCAGGATTCAACATTACTGCTTGAGGAGGCCATGGTTGTCGGGAAGCGTCCGGCAGGAAAATCCGAAGATGACAGAACCGTTTATTTCGTCAATAAAGAAATTCTCGCAGCATCGGGAAATGCCCCGGGCCTGCTAAGGCATATTCCGGGTATACAGGTTGATCTCAGGCAAAACATATATCTGGAAGGTAGCCCGGACATTCTAATATATGTAAATGGTATAGAACGTGATAAAAGTTATGTAAGTCAGCTAAATCCCTCTTTGATAGAAAAGATCGAGATTCTGAATACCCCTCCATCAAATTATGAGGGAGATGTGACCGGTATCATAAACATAGTTTTAAAAAAGGAAAAGAACATGGGTGTCAGCGGACAGGTTTTCACTGAAATACCCACATCGAAATCGATAGTTTATTCTTTCCCATCAGCGGGACTGAATTATGGATTCAATAAGATGAATGTACATCTGTCCTATAATGGAGAAATAAACTATGAAGATATAGATGAAACTACCTACCGGGAGATCCGGGATGGTGCATCGAAAACAGAAATAACTTCCATCCAGCAGGTAAGGCAAAAGAATTTATCGCATAATTTTCAATACGGATTTGATTATTATTTATCATCCCGGGACATGATCAATTTTTACGGATCGTATAATCCTTATTCATGGGAACAGGATGGAAATATCATAGGTAAAGCAACCGGAACGGATAATCAAAGATGGAATATGCTGAAAGATGAGACGGACAGAAACATTAACAATTTCCATTCACTTTACTATAAGCATAAATTCAATGAGCAGGGAAGGGAAATAAGCATCGATATCAGCAAATCCAATCTAACTTCAAGCAATTCAATAGTTTACCTGAATGACCAAGATACCAGTTTTACCGCTTATGAAAATACCGAAAAACCCGGACAGAGTTCAACCAGCGTGAAAATTGACTTTGTATCGCCCCTGGGTAAAAAACTTACCATGAGTACCGGAGCGAAAATCAGATTCAGGAGCATGCATGATAGGACTTCAGCAGGTTTCAGTTATAACGAACAACTATATGCCCTTTACGGTATGGTAAGTTATAAAGTCAGGAAAAATGACTTCAACATCGGGATGCGTTTGGAGAATGCGGAGTCAGAACTTATAAATGAAGTAACCAGGTCAGAGCTTTCATTTTTACCCTATGCCACACTACGGTCAAAAATTAATTCCCGTCAAAATCTCCGGTTTTCCTACAGGCGTTCGATTAACCGGCCCTCAGTATACCTTCTTAATCCTTACACTTACCAGGACGACCCATACTCCACCCGCAAAGGCAATCCACTTTTGAAACCTGAATTCCGGAATATCTTGCTAATTGAGCACTCCATAAAATTCGAAGGAAATTACCTTTCAAGCCGTCTTTTTTATAGAAACGTAAAGGATGCTATGAATAAGCTCACTTTTTTAAATGATACCAGTGCCTTTGAAACCCGGATGGGAAATCCCGGAACCATTCACCAGTATGGATTACAATTATCAGGTTCATTGAAGTTTGGCCCTCTCACTCTTAATCCAAATATTCGTTTATACAACGAGTCCGTCAGAGCTAATGATCCGGCCAGTGTATATGGAATAGGGAACCAATCCAATCTTGTTTTTGAATCAAGCTTTTCATCCATTCTTTCCTTAAAACATGATTTTGCCCTTTCGGCAATATTTCAATACGCTACACCCAAAATCAATATTCAGGAAAAGACATTTTCCGATCCTCTTTATTTTATTTCCCTTGATAAAAGTTTTAAGAACAACCTGAAACTTGGAATAATGACTGCATTACCATTCTCAAAATCCTTTATTTACCAGGGCTCGGAAATTGAAGCAGCCGATTTTACCAGTTATTATACCGGAAACCTCAAACTGCCTTTAGTTCCTGTGATGTTCAAAATAAGTTACCAGTTTAATGCGGGGAAAGAAAGGACTATCATTAAACGCGACAAAGAAGAGATGGATAAGAGGCAGAAGTCGGGATTATAATATTATTAAAAATTTAGGCAATCATTAAAAAAATCCTTAAATTAGCTCTAACCTCAACAAATCAATACATGGCAATCGCAGTATACGCATGTCCGGGCCTGAAAAATAAAGATGAGGTAACAAATGGATCTTCAGAACTTTACAAATTTGAGATCTTTCCCAATCCGGCAAAAACTATTCTCAATGTCAATTTTAACAATACCGGAAATTCTTCATGCAAACTGATAATATATGATCTTATTGGCAAACCGGTAAAAATAATTCCTCAAATAACCGGAAATAATATTAAATTTAATATTGAATCACTTGAGAGTGGTTTGTATACCATCAGCATTTATTCTGAAAAACAAATTTTACACAAAACTAAATTTATAGTACAGTAACTACGATTACATATCGAAATCAAAAGAGCAACTATGACAAATACAATTTTTATTGATTATTACGAAAATTTCTCAGAGATTCAAACAAAAACGAAAACTATAATTATTCAATAATCTGATTAAGTGAAAGAATCTGATAAACTTGAGTATTCACAACCAGTCTCAAATATTCTTCCATTATATAATTCAACTTCAAAACTTA
>CAYRTD010000206.1:0-5204 GCA_964426915.1 uncultured Bacteroidaceae bacterium
GTTTATGGGTGAAGTCACCGATTACCGATTACCGATCACTGATTACTTTTTAAGGGTTTATGGGGTGATGGGGGGATTGGGGTCAGAAACGAGTCAGTCCTGGAGTGGAAGTATAAGTTTATAGCCTTTGGTGTCATACTAAATACCGATTACACCGAAAAATTGTGTAAATTGGAGATTTGCTAATTTTCGGGATGAGCGGAGTCGAAGTAATTAATGGCATGGGCATATGATAATAAAGATTGATACAGAATTAGAATTAAAACAACTGGAGAGATCGGATTCGAATGATATTTTTGAAGCCATTGACAGTCAAAGGGAATATTTGGGAAAATGGTTGCCGTTTGTGGATTTAACCAGGGAAATATCTGATACGGAAAAATATGTAGATTCGGTAGTTGATGCACCAGAAGACAGGTTTGAATATGTTTTTACAATTAGGAAACAGGATAAATTCATAGGACTTATTGGTTTCAAAGATACCGACAGGTTGAATAAAAAGACAGAAATCGGATACTGGCTTTCTGAGAGATATCAAAAACAGGGAATTGTTACAAGATCGGTTGATCAGCTCTGTCATTTTGCTTTCAACAAGTTAGGCATAAACAGGATTCAGATAAAATGTGCTGTTGAAAACCATGCAAGTAAGGTCATTCCACAGAAGCTGGGATTTATTTTCGAAGGATTTGAGAGAGACGGTGAATTGCTGACCGGAAACATATATACAGATCTGGAAGTTTATAGTAAACTTAAGATTGATAAATGATTTCAGGAACGTTTTGACCGCTGTTGAAGACATGCTGGGATCAAGGCTTGCGACCGCGTGCCGCCTTATCTGCCTCTGGCGAGGTATGAAACTGTACATTATTCGCACCGCTTATCCAACTAAAAATGTCTATTCAAATTTTCTACACCATATAATACTTGTAAAATGAAGCCTATCATTATTTTATTTGCAGCAAGTTTTATGATCATTAGCTGCGACAAGGAAAAAACAGATCTAGATAAAATAGACAGTTACCCAATAGGAATAGGAAGTGAATGGCTCTATGATTATAGCGGTAAATTTTACACAGCTTCAGGTGAAGAAAAAAAATTACATTCTGAAATAAGAGTAAAGATTGAAAAGGATACAGTACTGAATGATACGATGAATGTTCTCATATTCAGGGCCTATGATTCATATTCCGAACATATATCAACCGAATATTTGTTCATGGATTCGGAAGGCCTTAAAAATTACGCTTATGAAAATCCGGGGAGGAATGTATTTGCACGAAATCTTCCGGATAATGTTTTATTGCATCAGGCATTCAATCCATCAATAAAGAAAAAGTCGACTATTGGAGATGATATATTTTATGAAGCCATTCCAAGGTTGCATATACCCTTTCCGCTGAATGCAGATTCAAAATGGACCTATTTACATGCTACCGAAAGACTTGATTGGCAAATTGATAAAGAAGCAATCGGAAAAGAACGTATTTCTCTAAATGGCAATGACTATAATTGTCTGAAAATAAAATGGATATATGTTAAATCATGCCTTTCCTCACCCCCTGAGATTACAGATTGGATATCCAAAGAAGGCCTGGTGAAAAGACTTACGCTTATAAAAAATGGAACACTGGTAGATGAATATGGCCAGGAAATCGGAAATGCAGATATGACAGAAGAATTAGTAGTGAAAGAGATCAGATTGAAAAATTGATGCTTTTGAAAAAAATGTCAACAGTTGTATTAAAAACATGTAATACTCCTTTTGAAGCTAATCTTATTAAAGGAATGCTTGAAAATAAGGATATAAATTGTTTCCTGACCAATGAAAACTTTTCAAACCTTATGCCTCATTATAATGGGATTATGGGTGCAGGAGTACAAGTTAAATTTTTATGTAATGGATGAACTCAAGATGCTTAAAATACTTCTTTCTGATAAAACGGCTTCAGGTACCAGGGTCCCCATAAATTTTATTATAAGTCTCCTTAACACTGATCCGGAAATTGAACCGGAAAACTTCAAAATTCCGGTATTACTGGTTCATCCGGAATTTGACGAATGGACGCCGGTATGGATCAGTAAGCTCTTTTTTGATAGAATTATGGGAGAGAAAGAACTCAAAATACTGAATAAGGCAGGACACTTTCCAATCGAAAAACCGGGTATTGATCAATTGCCGGTGTATGTGGAGGAATTTATTGATAGAGTTAGGGTATAATAAACCAACCGTTAATTTTGCCCGTCATACCAAGAGAGGTGATAACCACATTTCCCATTTTCTTATAGGCAAAACGGGGATGGTTGAGAAAATCACGCAAATCAGGGTTCATACAAGAGGAATAATGTGTGCAGGAAGGAGGAATGCTTTTAGATTGTAAGTTCTTACCAGGATGTTTCCCAATGTGTAATTCTAACCACAATATGTCCTCCCTTGTCTACATCTTGCAAATAAAGTTGTTAGTGAAGCTGGACCGAATGAAGCAGAAGCAGGTGGGCTTATGGTTTCTCAATAGTCTGTAAATACGGGTGAAGTTTATAATACTTTCGCTAATAAATCTTTTTTAACAAATATTTTCCTTTACCACTGGAAATCTGGCTTAATTTTCCTTATGCTATGGTCAAAGCTTCTTATTTACCGGAAATTCAAATACCTTCCGGTTTAATCAGAGATAAATTATCAGAGATGAAACGAAAATGGATAATACTTCTTTCAATACTTGGCCTGTTGATCATCCTGCGGCTTATAGCTCCGCATTTTCTTTTGAAAACGGCAAATAACAAATTAAGTAAAATTGAAAGATACCGGGGCGTTGTAGAAGATGTGGATTTACGCTTATATAAGGGAACATACATTATCGACAGCAGCTATTTTATGAAGAAGACCGGCGACTTTGAGGAACCCTTCATGGCTGCTGAAGAAGTTGAAATAATGGTTGACTGGGATGCCCTTTTCAGGAATGGAAAACTGGTGGCTCTGATTATTGTGAACAATGCGGAAATGAATTTTTCCGTCAGATGGAAAAACAGGGAAACCGGAGAAAAGATAAAACAATTTGGAAAAGGAGTTGACTGGCTTCAGCACTTCAAAAAGATGTCACCGCTTATGTTCAACAGGCTTATTGTTAAAAATTCACGGATTAACTATATCGATTATACCACTGAACCGGTAACTTCTGCCTATCTGAATGACATTCGGATCCATGCTACCAATCTGCAAAATATTACGAGCAAAGATGAACCTTTACCAGGTGATATGACAATGTCGGCAACTACAATGGGAGGAGGCATACTGGATTTCAGTTCCAGGGTAAACTTTGTGAAAAAACCAATGGATCTTAATATAAACATGACCATAGAGGGAATGGATATTGTTGATTGGAATGATTTTATGATAGCCTATACAAGTCTTGATTTTGAATCCGGGGTATTTAATCTTTATTCTGAAATCGAAGTAAAAAACGGAAAAGTAAACGGCTATGTAAAGCCCCTTATTGATAATGTGAGTCTCCTTAACTGGGACCAGGAAAAAGGATCCTTTCTGGATAAAGCCTGGGAGGCCATAGCAGGTGCTGTAACGGAAGTCTTCGAAAATCAGGAGGAAGACCAGCTATCCACCCGTGTGCCAATTTCAGGAGAAGTGAAGGGCGCCGATGCTGATGTGTTGACTGGAATATGGAACATTTTCAAAAATGCCTTCATCGAAGCTTTCAATAAGGAACTGGAACATGATGTTGATCCGGGAGAGGAGTAGGTGTATACCTGAAAACCATAAATAATAATTTTTTTAATAAAAAAGAGAGTCATATAAATGAAAATATTGAACTATCTGTTTATAAGGAAGATTTAAAACATATTATACCTGAAGTGGAAAAAATACACATGGGTTTTGAACCGCTAAAAACCAGGAGAGAAGTTTTGATAGAATTTATTGAAAGTTAAATTATGGCAAAAGCAATTGACAGGATCAAAAAGATAGCCAGCGAAGAAAAGACAGGCTGGTTAAAGCAGGCGGAATACAGGCAGGAAAATAAAGCCTGGAGAAGACGTTCTTTTCAGATTGCTGTTCGTATTCTGCGAGAAATACGTAAGCAAAAAGAAACCATTGGTTTGACACAAAAAAAGCTGGCTCTGGAAATGGGAGTTTCTCCGCAATACATCAATAAGATTGTGAAAGGCCAGGAGAACCTTACCCTTGAAACGATCTCTAAAATTGAAGACGTTCTGGGCATTCGCCTGATTGAAGTTCCTGAAATGGAAGCTGTCATTTCTGTTAAAGCTTCAGATGAAAAAGAAAATCTGGTATTTAAAAGGAATACATGATTTGAATCGAACCTCAGGGGTTTTAAAAATCATGGAATAAAGAAATAATCTGAAGTGGGATGTAAAGTTTCACTGTGATAACAGAAAAAAACCGGGCGCCTTTTCAAAATATGTTCTGCCTTTTTTACGGAGGCAAGATTGAAATTTATATCCTGCGGACCGGAAAATACCCAAAAACGGAAAATGACAATCACTTCATTTTCGGGACTGAGGTTTGCAGCTATGAAGGTGTCGGAAGATTTGTGATGGGGCTTCCGGATGAGTTGGAAATACTGGAAACCGAAGATTTTAAAAATCATTTAAAAGAAAAATTAAAAAATTCGGGATTTTAATTTTTATACTGCCAGGATTTGACAGTGTGTATTTATAACTTTGATAAAGAATTTTTTATAAAAGGAAAACAAACGTTCTTTGAATTTAAAATAAACAGTATCTTTACATGTATATAAGATACTACACATGGCTTACAGATTGATCATAAAAAAAGCAGATGAAGGCGGATTTATCGGAATTGTACCCGAAATTCCAGGAGCTTTAACTCAGGGAGAAACCGAAAAGGAAGTTCGTGAGAACATCAAAGAAGCTATTAATTTACTGCATGAAACCCGGCTTAAGATGGCGCTGAAGGATTTGGAGGGTGCAAATTACAAGCTTGAGGAATTAGATTTGTAAAATTATTTAAATCCCTTACATCACCTACCTCTCGAAACTTTTCAATAAACAAGACACAGTGCTTGTTATGTGCTGAACGGTTTATCAGCAGTTGTGAATTGCTTTCATTTTGGAATTTAACGATCTTTGACACAGTTACATACATTGTTTATCTTGTTCGAATAGCGTTGTGAATTGCTTTCATTTTGGAATTTAACGATCTTTGACACAGT
>CAYRTD010000207.1:0-5092 GCA_964426915.1 uncultured Bacteroidaceae bacterium
CATTAAGGGAGGTCCCTGGAATCAGGGAACCTATTGTGCTCCCGTGGGTGAAAATACTTATGGCTTACTTTCGGTGAGTTTTACAGAATCAGAGATTAGAGTGAATTTTAGTGGACGTACCAATACACACGAAGAAAAAGTTTCCTTGTGTAAAAAGTTTTCCAGAGATGCTCCATAATAAAAATCAAATTGAGTTTGACTAAAATAATTCTTTTAATTGTATCTATTTCAGTTCAGGTGCAGAAATTGGCAGCGCGCTGGGTTATGGCCTTGGTGACCGTTAAGGTCTTGCAATAATGATTCTTACCCTGGGCAAAAAAATATAGCTTTTGATTATTTTTAGTGAACAGGTGTATTTATCTTTTGCTACTGAAACATTTTAGATATTACATTTTGATATAAAGCAATTTGCAGACAGTAATTTAAGTGTGAATTGATAGTGGAACTCAAAACAGGAATTCATATCTATTCGAAAAAATTAAGAAATTATCTACAGATCGAAAGAAAATCCTTTTTCTTTTAAATTTTCATAAACTTGCATATCGAACCTAAATAAATTAGCTGCACGGTGTGAAACATTTTTTTGTTTGGTCTTTGTGTCTATGAGGAGTTTCATCTTTAAAAACTTTCTCCTGAAATTTGGTTTGTCAAATTCCACACCAAGTATGGCTTCATAAAGTGTTTGTAGCTGTAAGAAAGTAAAATTTTCAGGTAAGAGATTGAAACCAATCGGTTCATGACGAACAATATGTTTTAAGCGCTTTATTCCAAAATCCAGAATTTCATTGTGATCAAATATTAAGTCGGGTTGTTCGCCCAATGGATACCATCTTGCTTCCAAAACGCTTTCACCCGGTTTTAAGTTAACATCTTCGTATCTCGTCAGGGCAAAATATGAAATAGTAACTACTCGTCTGGTTGGGTACCTGTCAACTGCTCCAAATGCCTTTAGTTGCTCCAGGTAAATATTTTTTAGTCCAGTATGTAAGTTTAAGATTCTTACTGCAGCATCATCAATATCCTCATCTTTCTTTAAGTATCCACCTGGCAAGGCCCACTTCCCGGCACTTGCACCTTCTGCGTGTTTCACAAGTAGAATGTTTGTTTTATCGTTATGGAACGAATATATGATACAATCTATTGATAATATTTTAAGGTCCTTTTTTTTTGACATTTGAGGAATATTTTATTTTTTTTTCAAAATCATTTGGAAAATATATTTGTATCGCTTAATCTTGTAGTCAAAAAGACAAAAAGATATTATTAATACGACAATAACCCTTATGCAAAATTACATTTTTTTTCGTAAATGCATTATTTTTCTTGCATTCATTAGTTCTGGGAGCTATTCTTTTGGCGCAAACAACGATGCTATTTCCTTCCGTCACAAGGTCGCTCTTCCTGAAGCGCCTATTGGAAATTTGGAGATAGAAACGCTGATGCTAAACAGCTATGGATTTATACCTGACAATATTCAGAACTTTTATATTAGTGTGCGAACTTTCTTTGAAGAAGAGCCGGGTGTGGAGCAAGTAGTCATATTGGACGTATTGGTTTCTGATGCTGAATACAATTATATAGTTTACTCCCAAAAGAACATAGTTGGAGAAGGAAAGTTTATGACAGCTCCAGCGACTGACGAAAACAAAATATTATGAGAACTGCTACAGAGAGAATAAGCTTTGGTGAAAAAATTGGTTACAGTTTGGGAGACCTTGCTGCGAATCTTATTTTTCAGACATTAATGACCTTTTTGGCGTTTTTCTATACCGATGTGTATAAAATTCCGCCGGCCTCAGCATCGGTTATTATATTTGCAGGAGGTATGGCTGGCGCTTTTTTCACCCCGGTTATGGGAATTATTGCCGATCGCACCTCTACACGCTGGGGTAAATTCAGGCCCTGGATTTTATGGACTTCGGTTCCCTTTGGCGTCATTGCCATACTAGCGTTTTCTACTCCTGATTTTAGTCCTGAAGGGAAAATTGCCTATGCGATGATTACTTATTTTCTGTTAGTCATTATTTATACCGCCAATAACCTTCCCTATTCGGCCCTAAGTGGTGTTATTACAGGAAATATGGCCGACCGCAACAGCATTTCATCGTACCGTTTCACCGGTGTAATGATTGCTCAGTTTATCGTTCAGGTTTTATTGCTGCCTCTGGTACTGATTTTGGGAGATGGCGACCGGGCAGCAGGATTTGAATATGTAATAGGAATTTTTGCAGCCATTGGTGTAGTTTTTTTTCTTATTACTTTTTTTACTACAAGGGAACGAATTGTTCCACCCCCGGAGCAAAAAAGTTCATTAAAACAGGATTTGTCCGATCTAGTCAAAAACAAACCATGGATTATAATGTTGATTCTTACAACATTTATTTTCCTGACACTGGCATTGAAAGGCGGAGTTTATGTCTACTATTTCGAACATTATCTAAACGATGTCCACTTATCTAAATTCCTTACCGGCATCGGTTTCAATGGTCTCATCAATAATATAAACAGTTTCTTTACAGGATTAGGCCTCGTTGGTTTTCACTGGCCTGATGATCCTGCAACCTCCGGATTTAGCTTATTCAACGGTAGCGGTATCATCATGATGATCGTTGCTATTGGTTTTTCAAAGGGACTTGCCGACAAATTCGGGAAGCGTGATGTTTTTATCGTGGGCCTGGCAGGTGCTATGATAGCTCAATTCCTTTTTGTTTTTATTCCACCTCACTCAGTAGCCATAGTATTTATTCTTCAGTTATTTCATGGATTTTTCTATGGTTTAACGATTCCATTGCTGTGGGCAATGATTGCAGATGTAGCTGATTATTCCGAATGGAAAAATAACCGGCGCGCTACCGCAATCGTATTTTCAGCCATGGCATTTGGCCTGAAAGTCGGTCTTAGTCTGGGCGGAACATTGTTAGCAGGCCTGCTGGCACTATACGGATACAATGAGCAATTAGCTGTTCAGCCCGATCCGGCCATACAGGGAATCAGGTATACCATGAGTATTTTTCCTGCCATTACTTTCCTTATTAGTTTAATTAGTTTGTTTTTCTATAAAATAAATAAATCGATGGAGATTCAAATCGAAAAGGACCTTATCGGCCGTAGAAATGCATCGAGAAAAAAGCAAGAATAAGTTTTTAATCGTTTATTAATCTTCCCTGACCTTCGGATGAAGTTATAGCAGGAAATTCTCTAAACTGCCAACTATCAGAAGAGTACATTCCTTATACGGAAAAAATCCCCGAATCGGTCTATCTGGAAATGATCGGACGATAAACGGATTTTGAAATGTTTTTAAAAAATATAGAGCGTAACTTTTAGAGAGTAAATGACAAGGCAGTTAAAGAGAAATTACCGGCCAATTGAAGGAAGAACCGATTATCACTACTGTTGAATCGTAAGTACAAGATAAAGACGGGTATATAAAAATTTTAAAAATGGCAACAGAAAAGGATTAGATAAAAGTCTACAATATATATCCAACGAAGCACGCAAAATATTGAAATTAATTAATTATGACTTTGTTGGATAAAAGACGAACGAAAATTATAAACACTAAAAAACACTTAAGTATGGTAAGAGATCATTTAACAAAAGATATGTTTATTGCCGATCCGGCAGTACATGTATTTAACGGAAAACTTTATATTTACCCCTCGCATGATTTTGATGCAGGTGTTCCCCAGGATGATTTAGGATCTCATTTTGCCATGGAAGACTACCATATTTATTCGATGGATGACATTGACAGTAAAGCTGTTGATAACGGCATTGCACTGCATGTAAAAGATATTCCATGGGCTGGCCGTCAGCTATGGGACAGTGATGCAGCCTATAAAAACGGGAAATATTATCTCTATTTTCCTTTAAAAGATAAAACCGATATTTTTAGAATTGGTGTAGCTGTCAGCGACAAACCCGAAGGGCCTTTTGTTCCCGAGCCATTTCCTATATTTGGTAGTTACTCAATTGATCCCTGTGTGTTTGATGATGGTAATGGAAAGCATTACATGTATTTTGGTGGAATTTGGGGTGGCCAGCTTCAAAGATATAGAAACAATAAAGCACAGGAATGTGGTGTCCAGCCTGATGACAATGAACCCGCATTATGTGCCAAAGTTGTTGCTATGAGTGAGGATATGCTCCAGTTTGCTGAAGAACCCAGGGACCTTGTCATTCTGGATGAAAACGGTGAGCCCATTAAAGCTGGCGATCATGACCGCAGGTTTTTTGAAGCTGCATGGATGCACAAATATAATGGCAAATACTACTTTTCATGGTCGACCGGAAATACGCACAAATTATGCTATGCAATCGGTGACAATTCATATGGCCCCTTTATATATAAAGGAGTTATTCTTAATCCCGTTAAAGGATGGACTACGCACCATTCTATTGTAGAATTTAAGGGAAATTGGTATCTGTTTTTCCATGATGTGGAAATTTCCGGAGAAACCCATCTCAGAAGCATCAGGTTTGCTGATCTGAACCATCGGGCGGATGGTATCATCGAAACTATTACTGTCGATTATACAAGAAACGTATCGCACATACCACGGGCAGAACAATTTGTAAATAAAGGAGGGGATTTTTCACATAAGCAATAAAAATCATTTCTTATAAATGATTCAGGTTAGCATTATCCATATGCCGGCCCAATAGTTTTTTATTTAGAGCAGGTGCCAAATCTCTTGAATTGATTATGTTAATATATTTTTCTTTCATGAATTTCTGGTTTTTTATATTAATTTTGGTGAGATAAAAGGGGGTAAAAAATTAGAAAACAGATTATTTCATGAAATATTATCAAAAGTTGATTTTGTTTCCCATGCTGCTTTTTCTACACCTGTTTTTTCTCGTTCAAAATATATATTTTTACTGCATCAGTATTTAGGCGGGAGGCACACCATGAACCAGATTAACCAACTCTCCTGCGGTGTTTTAAAGCTGTTTTCAATTCTGCTGCTGCAGATTGTAAATGTTTACGGAATCACCGTATCAGCACAGGAAGATAATATAAGCTTTGATCACCTGTCCTCATCCGATGGATTGTCGAGTGGTGCTGTTATTTCAGTCTTTCAGGATA
>CAYRTD010000208.1:0-4860 GCA_964426915.1 uncultured Bacteroidaceae bacterium
TCTCTCCTTCCAATCAAAACAGATGAAGGGTCTTAAGTTGACGCGTATGCCTGTCGGGGTTGCTGATTCCGTCACCCTGCCTCCTGCCTCCTGCTTCCTGCTTCCTGTTACCGATTACCGATTACCTCTTAATGGTTTATGGGACACGTGCCGTGAAACCCCAATCCTCAATCCCCAAACTCCAATAAATACTGTATAACCCTTATAAAGTGGTAGTTAAATATTACAGCTACGAATGTTAATCAAAAGATTAAAAATAAGTAGCTGAGATTTTCGGGTTTTATATATTAATAAGAAAGGATTATACATTTAGAACTTCTTGCTATGGGAAATTTTGTTTTTGCTCAGCTGTATGTATGGAAAAAATCTCTTAAATTTATGAAGGAGATAGTATTTTTTGTTAATATTTTAAAAAGACTCCGCAATCCCCAACCCTCAATCCCAAATCTCCCTCCCTAACCTCCCCAGCCTCCCCACCCCCGATTAGCAGGAGTGTTTCCTCCTGATAAAGAGATCACGAATACCGCTTAAATATATTACTGAATGAGTATATCGGACATTATGGACAGACTCTAAATAAGGTTGGGGGATTATTACAGCTTAAAGGATAAATATACGCCATATATTCTTACTTTTGTATAGCAATTATTCCCCCCTAAACTTTCGGTGCAGATATGGTGAAGAACTGGATTATAAAAGAACAAGGCAATGAAGATGCAGTGAAACACCTGCAGGAAGTATTGGGTGTCTCCAAAACTATAGCCAACCTTCTGGCGCAGCGGGACATTAAAACTTATGATGCTGCAAGGGCGTTTTTCAGACCTTCATTTGAAAATCTTCACGATCCCTACCTGATGAAAGATATGGATAAGGCCATTTTCCGAATTGAAAGGGCTATTGAAAATCAGGAAGGTGTACTGATCTACGGTGATTATGATGTGGATGGTACAACAGCAGTATCCCTGGTTTATAGTTATTTCAGAAATTATTTTAAAAATATTGATTATTATATACCTGACCGTTACCGTGAGGGATATGGGGTATCTCTGAAAGGTATTGATTATGCTGTTGAAAACCGGCACAGGCTGATCATTGCTCTTGATTGCGGAATAAAAGCAATTGACAAGGTTGAATACGCAAAAGATAAAGGAGTTGATTTTATTATCTGCGATCATCATACTCCGGGAAAGGAAATTCCTGCTGCAGTTGCTGTCCTTGATCCTAAAAGGAAAGACTGTACATATCCCTATGACGAGCTGAGCGGATGTGGAGTGGGATTTAAGCTTATTCAGGCATTCCATCAAAAACTTAAGAAAGACTTTTCTGAGCTTATCCCCTTTCTCGACCTTGTTGCCATTAGCATCGCTTCGGACATTGTCCCAATAACCGGCGAGAACAGGATCCTCGCTTTTTATGGATTGAAACAAATAAATACCGCCCCCTCCGTTGGTGTAAAAACGATTCTTAAGATCAGTAATATTGAGTCAAAGGAAATTACCATCGAAGATATTGTTTTCCGGATCGGTCCAAGGATCAATGCTGCCGGAAGGATGGAGTCGGGAAAAAAATCGGTGGATCTGCTTATTTCACAGGATCAGGAGCAGGCAGTGATAATGGCCGAAAAAATCAATAACTTCAATCTTGACCGGAGA
Organism: uncultured Bacteroidaceae bacterium; assembly: GCA_964426915.1. Classification (GTDB taxonomy): domain Bacteria; phylum Bacteroidota; class Bacteroidia; order Bacteroidales; genus CAYRTD01. Next base: position 1,653 of record CAYRTD010000208.1, read on the forward strand.
AGCGTTGACATGAATATTACGCAGGAGGCCCTGGGAATTATCTATGCTGATCAGGTGCTTAAGGATAAAAAAGCAACAGTGCTGTATAATCCTACATGGCATAAAGGGGTCATAGGAATTGTGGCCTCCCGTTTAATGGAGCATTTTTACCGTCCCACAATTATACTCACAAGATCCAATGGGATGGCCACAGGTTCGGCGCGATCGGTGAACGGTTTTGACCTTTATCACGCAATAGAGAATTGCAGTGAACTTCTTGAAAATTTCGGTGGACATAAATATGCTGCCGGGCTAACCCTGAAAGTGAAAAATGTTCCGGAGTTTCAGAAACGATTTGAAGGTTATGTTGAGGAGAATATCCATCCCGATCAGCTGATACCGGTAGTTGAAATTGATACCGAACTTCAGCTCAGTGAAATTAATGATAAGTTTTACCGAATACTGAAACAGTTTCAGCCTTTCGGCCCAAATAATATGGCACCAGTCTTTCTGACGGAAAATGTTGTGGATAACGGAGATGGTAAGGTTGTTGGCGCTAATCAGGAGCACTTGAAATTATGTCTCGTCCAGGAAGAAAACCCTTTTGATGTTTTTCCTGCCATAGCTTTCCAGAAAGGCAGCATCTTTAAAAAGATCCATGGAGGTCATGCTTTCGATATCTGTTATTCCTTAGATGAGAATAAGTTCAGGGGTGCGGTTAGTCTTCAGCTTAATGTTAAAGATATAAAAACAGATTAAGTAGTGTCTGTCCATAATGTCCATTATCTGCTCGAGGGGTCTTAAGTTGACATGTATGCCCGGGAGGGGAGTGGTGGGGTAAAGGGAGGGATGCTTTAAATTGAAGATCAATGGAATAGCTCAAAATTTCATCAGAAATTGTAATTTCAGACTATGAAATTTATCCGATTTACGGAAATCCGGTCCGCTACCGCTTTCTCTTACAGAGCTGTAAACTGTGGAAGATATTTTCAGTCCGGTACTGTATTTTGATGTGATTTTCCATCTCAGATTCAAAAAGACGTTGTAACCACTTTTGTAATATGAAGGAGAACTGAATGAATAAAGAAGATCGTGCTCCCATGAATAAATTCTTACATCCCAATGGGGGATATCAAAAATTGTATACCTGAGGTTAATTTTCAGAGAATTAGGGATAAGTGATTTCGTGAGCTCTTTATAAAAAAGGATGCCACTATTATGTTCATCAGGATATTTTTTTTGTGTTTTGATTTCAAGACGAAAGCGGGATGATAAATTGCCGGATATCAGGTAACTAAACTGGATGTAAAACCTGTTTATTCTGCTTTGCGTCATTTTTTTGATACCCTCAACACTACCCGATTCATTCGATCCTTTTTTTTCCGTTTTGTAGTATACTCTGAGGTCGAGATCTTTCAATATATACCATTCGCTATCGGCCAGAAAATCCAGGCCGGATGAAGGAAAGGAAGAACGACGGTCAATCCATGGAAAGCTGTATTGATCAATATAAAGACGGAGTTTTAAAAAACTGAAAGGGTAAGCCAGTATTCCGGTAAAAAAACCTATTTCATTACCCGGATCACTTGACTCAGAAAGGCTGCCTGCTCCGGGACAAAAATATTCCGGTGAAAAATTCCGGTACCCAAAATTTATCGTTAGCAGGGGATGCATCTGTAATGAAATCTTTTGCTGCAGTGAGATCCCTCCCTGGTTTAAGCTGGCTAGTTCACCTGAAAGAAAAATATTTCTGAATTGCAGATTATAGAATCCGGACTGCCAGAAAAACTGTTCCCGAATAATAAATTCAGAATAGGGATCTCCACGTTTATAATAAGCAAGCCCGGGCTTATAATTCCTGTATTTGATGTTATAACCGGCCTGAAAATGGTCGTTGGTGAATGATAATATAGTACCGGCTGACTCATCAACGATAGTATTTTTCTTATTTCTTTCATCTGTATTTCTATTATTTCCTGTTGTATTAACGGATAAAAAATATGCTGAACCGGAATCCTTATCATAGATCTTTGCTCCTTCTTTTTTGCGGGAGTAAAAAGCGATAACGCGAAAGTTATTATGGTTGAACCTGGCGGAAATCCCTCGGCAGAAGCCGTATTCTGCAGTAGAAGAATATTTTTTTAGTTCTGGCATACTTCTCCTGAAAGAAACATCCGGAGTTTTTCCTTTCCTCCCATAGCTATAGATCAGGCCCTCAGCGGATGATATTCTGAAATCTCCGAATATTATTCTGTCAACTTTATTCTTTCCTGTATATTCAATAAATGCTGAATTAAAATCAAACCCCCTGTTTACCGAATCAAAAGAAAAACCCTCTCCTGCATCATTTTCCATCGTAAAACCTATTCTTAGTTTCCCTTTCCTCTCTGTTTCATATTTAATCAAACGATATAAATTACCACCTCTGAATGCTGAGGAAGGATCTGTTTGTTGTACAAAGCCCTCCCGGGAGGGATTTTCAGTTTTAAATCTCAGCAGCAGTTTGTGCCTGAAGGCTGGCTTGTACATTTTTTCAGCTTTCGACGGTTCTCTATAGCTTCCATAATCAAAAAGGACGGAAAACTTTTCTATCAGGTCCTCATGGAATCCGGGAATTAACCGGAGTTCATTCTTACTATAGATCCTGCCGTATTTTTTCCTGTATTCGAGGAATGAGTATGCCTGAAAATCAGTAATAAAGGGCAATCTTCCGAGTATCTCAGGACTTATTGAGTTTATGTTTTCTCTTCTTTGGAGGATTTCACTCAGTTCTTCAATTTCTTCAATAACCAGGTCTTCATTATCTGTTTCATTGAGTAATGCATCGGCGTAATCCAGAATTTTTCCGTCCATCTCCGGCTGACCTGTGACTGCCGGGCAGATTAGAAGGAGGCAGATTACCGCCGGAAGTTTCCATTTTTTCATATGCCGGTATTCCAGTTATTGTTTAATTCTTAATACAAAAACCGGCAAAATCTCAGCGTCAAAAAACAGATTTTTTTAGCTGAAATCTTATCAGGATATGATCATCGGTTGATTTCCATTTAGGAAGGGGAGGAATTATGGACAAACACTAATTAGTGTCTGTCCATAATGTCCAATATCTGCGTTGCTGCAAAAATTTTAAATCCTCGAATACATTAGTATACTGCGGTTTAAAATTTTGTGCCTCCGCTAAAGCTTCAGCGACACGCGGTTGCGCGCCTTGATCTTGAACATTATGTTCCGA
>CAYRTD010000209.1:0-4844 GCA_964426915.1 uncultured Bacteroidaceae bacterium
CAAATTTCAGATCATGAATTTCACTTTTTATTATGCCTGAAGGTAAGGGAAATTGGACGATATCGTACCTGGTATCAGGCTCATCGGCAGAAAAGACATTTCTCTGATCTGTGATACTGAAAATTATTATCAGAAAAAAAAAGATCTTAAATTTGAGTAATAATTTGATAAAAATCATAACTTGTAGGTTCACTATTACGTAGATCAGGGAAAACCAGTGGTACGAACACCAAATTTAAAAAGAATAATCGATTAATATCATAATATCAAAATCTTCTGTTCATGGAAAATGTGCAAAAACCAATAATTGTTCCCTGGGATTTTACTCATGTGGCTGAATTTGCTTTTGATCATGCTATAAATATTTCCAAAATCCTAAGCAGAGATATCATTTTGCTGCATATAGTTGAAAACCCGAATGCCGCAAAACCCTCGCTCGAAAAACTTGAAAATAAAGCCAGGGAGCTATCCCGGGAACACAAGGTTACTATCCATTCCTTAGTAAAAGCCGGAAACATTTTCGACACCATACGGGAAACAGCCCATGAAAATAAAGCAGAAATGGCTGTGATGGGAACCCACGGCCGGAAAGGATGGCAAAAAATCATGGGAAGCTGGGCGCTCAAAGTTATGGCGCACTCAAAAGTTCCTTTCCTGGTTGTTCAGAAAAAACCTGAAAAAACCAACTTTCAAAAAATAGTGATCCCGGTCGATTTCAGATCTGAAAATAAGGAACAGGTTAAGTGGCTAAGCTATTTATCGGATAAGTACAAATCGGAATTTCTCCTTTATAAAAGAAGAGTATCAGACAAGGGGTTCAAGAGGAAGATCGCTTCAAATGTACATTATGTGGAAAGCTTTCTGAAAAATAACGATGTCAGCTATGAAATGCACATCTCTAAAGGCAAAAAGGCCTTTCAGAAAGAAACCGTACAGTTTGCAAAAGAACATGATGCGGATCTCATCCTTGTAATGGTAACAAGAGGTATAGGTTTTTTTGATTATCTTATCGCCGCAAGAGAACAATATATTATTTCAAATCCTGAAAAAATCCCCGTTATGTGTCTTAATCCGAAACCGGTAAAATTATCATCGGGGTTCAGGGCCTCAGGAGGATAAATGTGAAACTGATATTTGCTACAAATAATAGTCATAAATTAACGGAAATCCGTAGTCTTGTAAGTGACAATTTCACCATTCTGGGCCTCAGGGATGCCGGAATCATTACAGATATTCCCGAAGATCATGAGACCCTGGAAGAAAATGCACTGCAAAAAGCAAGGTTTATCTATGATAAAACCGGCACCAGTTGTTTTGCCGATGACACCGGATTAGAGGTTTCAATGCTAAACGGTGAACCCGGAGTATATTCGGCCCGTTATTCCCTCATGGGGGATTTGCAATTTCCTGAAATGGAAACAACCGAAGGAAATATTCATAAACTTTTGTTAAAACTCAGGAATACAAAAGACAGAACCGCCCGGTTTCGTACGGTAATTTCTCTAATAATTAATAACCAGGAATTCAGATTTCAGGGAGAGGCGAAAGGAACCATCCTCAGAACACCCCGGGGTAAGGAAGGTTTTGGTTACGACCCGGTCTTTGTTCCCGAAGGTTCCGAACTCAGTTTCGCGGAAATGTCCCTTCTTGAAAAAAACCGTTTAAGCCACCGGGGAAAAGCTGTTGAAAAATTAGTTGACTTTCTGAACCAGCTTGGATAATATCTTTTAATTTATTACGTATTCTTAATTATTAAATAGTGTCTGTCCATAATGTCCGATATCTGCGTTGTTGCAACCGCATGATCTCGAACACTATGATCCAAACACTTTACTCTATTGACAGACACCAATTATATTAATATAAAGCTCTTGAAAATGAAGAGGCTATTATTATCTTATTTTGCTATTCTTGCCGCTATTGGGGCCTCAGCTCAGGAATATCTGGGAACATGGACAAGTCATCTTCCCTATAATAATTCAACAACTATAGCGATTGCTGGTGAAAGTGTGTTTTCGGCCACAAATGGAGGACTCTTTTTTTTTAATAAAGAAGATAACAGTATTAATAAACTTTCAAAAGAGGATGGACTTTCAGACAGTGAAATTTCTGTTCTCGCGTATTCGGAAGCGAACTCATCCCTGGTAATAGCCTACAAAAATGCCAACATTGATATTCTGAAAGGCAACACGATATTCAATCTTTCCGATATAAAAAGAAAACAGATCCTTGGAGATAAAAACATTTATCATATTTATTTCTATAATAATCTGGCTTACTTTTCCTGTGGTTTTGGCATTGTGGTTCTGGATGTCGAACAAAAAGAAATAAGAGAAACCTATTACATCGGTTCGGATGGAACGCAACTAAAGGTCAATGCGGTAACCAGTTTCGAGGGTTCGCTTTATGCGGCAACAGATGAAGGTTTGTTCTATGCAGATATGGATTCCCCGAATCTTGCCGATTTTAACAACTGGAAGAAAGTGCCGCTTTTCAGTAATAACTTACAATCTGTTAACTCACTGGTTTCCGGTTCTGATGCCATGTATTTCATCCTGGATCATGCGAATTCGGAATCCGACAGCTTGTACCAGTACAAAAATGGTAACTGGGAATTATATCCCCATTTTCAAAGTGAAAATCTTACTTCTCTGACTATTGACAATGATCAGCTAATTATATGCACTACTTTCGAAATTGATATTTTTAGTCCCGAAGGTGAACTGACCAGGCATCTTTTTGCAGGCAGACCCTTATTTGCAGAACTTGACGAGGAAAATACCCTATGGTATGCCGATAAAGATGAAGGATTGATTAGATTCGCAGAATCCGGGAGAAAAGATAAGCTGAACCCAAACGGTCCCTCGGGAATAAACACTGCAGATCTTCAATACAAAAATGGTCTGTTGCTGGGAGTAGCAGGAGGGAATACCCTGGGCATGGGAAATCTTTTCCGCCAGGGAAAAGTATATATAAACAGAAATAATCATTGGTCGGATATCAAAATTGATTCCCTGAGGGACCTCCTCTCTGTCGCCATTGATCCGGTTGACACTTCACATTTTTTTGCAGCCTCCTGGGGTTATGGTTTACTCGAATTCAAAAACGGTGAATTGATCAATCACTTCACGGATCGAAATAGTAGCCTGCAATCAATTATTCCCGGTGATTATTTTTACCGGCTTGGGGGAATACGATTCGATGACCAGAAAAATCTCTGGATAACCAATAGCGGAGTTGCCGAGCCTGTTTCGGTTTTAACCCCCGATGGTGACTGGATATCATTTCCAATTGGCTCACAGGTTAATTCTGCTAATATGGGTGATATAATAATTACCGAATTAAATCATAAATGGATTATTTTACCGGGGGGAAACGGATTATTCGTTCTGAATGACAATGGCACTCCTGAGAATCAGGACGATGATGAAATGAAAAAGCTTTCGGTGGTCGACGAAAACAATAAAGTCTTCACTAATGAGATCTACGCTATAGCAGAAGATCGCAAAGGAAATATCTGGCTGGGCACCAATATGGGTATACTGGTTTATTACAGTCCTTCAAGAGTTTTTTCAGGAGATAATTTTTACGCCCAACAAATTGTTATCCCGAGAAATGATGGTTCAGGCAACGGAGATCCCCTGCTTCTGACTGAATCTGTTACAACAATAACTGTTGACGGAGCAAACAGAAAATGGATAGGAACAAGAAATGCAGGTGTTTTTCTTGTTTCTGAAGATGGTCTTGAAGAGATCCACGCCTTCAACGTAAATAACAGTCCTCTTTTGTCAAACAGCATAACCGACATTGCCATTAATGACGAAAGCGGTGAAGTTTATATTGCAACGGATAATGGAATCATTTCTTTTGTAAGCGATGCAACTGAACCGGATGATTTTTTCAGCGATGTCTACGTGTATCCAAATCCTGTCCGTGAAGATTATGAAGGCGAGGTAGTTGTTTCCGGGATGGTTGCCAATACTATTGTGAAGATAACCGATCTTAACGGGAATATTGTCTTTGAAACAAGTTCACTTGGAGGACAGGCTGTATGGGATGGAAGGAATTTCTCCGGCAAAAGGGTGGCAACAGGTGTGTATCTGGTTTTTTGCACCACTGAAGACGGAACACAAACCCATGTGACAAAGCTCCTGTTCATTCATTGAAATTATCAGACGGTCTTCTCAAAATCCCTAATTATCAGCAATAAAGAAAACAATGCTTGAAAAAACCCGGGGAATTGTTTTACATCATTTGAAATATGGCGATTCAAGTCTGATAAGCCATGTTTTTACCCGCGAATACGGACTAAAATCCTTTCTCACTAAAGGAGTCAGATCCAAAAAATCAAGGATCAGGGCCAATATGTTCCAGGTTCTGAACATTCTCGATCTGGAATTTTACCATAGAGAAACCAGGAACCTGCTTCTCATCAAGGAAGTAAACCGGGCCAGGATCTTTAACAGTTTCCCTTATGATGTGATCAAGAGCACGCAGGCAATGTTTATGGCCGAAGTATTACAAAATTGTGTTGCCGAAGGGGACCCTGACATCAGGTTATTCGGATTTCTTGAAAATGCCCTTGAATATTTTGATCTCATGGAAGATGAATATTCCAATTTCCACCTGGCGTTCCTGATGAAGCTTACACCCTATCTTGGAATCCTGCCTTCTTCGCAGTCTGCTGCCGGCGAAGGCTTGCAGGGACCAAAAGAATTTCCCCTCCGGGAGAATAATTTAACAGGCTTGCATCAAATCAGCAAAGTCAACTCGGGGATCCTGTATGAGCTTTATAAATATGATTTTGAAAAAAGTTCCGGCTTATCGCTAAGCAGAGACCGGCG
>CAYRTD010000210.1:0-4795 GCA_964426915.1 uncultured Bacteroidaceae bacterium
GAATGTGGATTTTCCTTTTCACAGAAATGTTACTTTTTGGAGGCCTGTTTATTGTCTATTCCGTCTATCGTTTCAGAAATCAGGAAGCATTTCACCAGGCTGCTCATGAACTTGATGTTGCCGTTGGTACTGTAAATACCATTATTTTACTTGTGAGCAGTATGACCATAGCAATGTCAATAACCGCTATTCAGAAAAAAAATAAGAAACTGGCTCTTACTCTCCTTGCAGCAACTTTCATACTGGGTTTTGTGTTTCTTGTTAACAAGTATTTCGAATGGGGAGGAAAAATCAGTCACGGACTTTATCCGGGTTCAACAATTCTCTCCGACCGCGGTCAGGGAGATGTACTTTTTTTTGGTCTGTATTATTTCATGACGGGATTACATGCTCTGCATATATTAATTGGAATGGTGTTTATAGCTTTTGTTTTTATCTATGTATTAAAAGAAGAGCAAAGGCATGACAATTTCGCGCTAATGGAAAATTCGGGTCTTTACTGGCATCTTGTCGATCTGGTGTGGATCTATCTGTTCCCCTTGTTTTATTTGATAACCTAAGGAAAAAAATAAATATGTCTGAAAATAATCATACCGTTGTTTCTTATAAAACCCAGGCCCTTGTGTTATTTGCGCTGATCATATTAACAGGCTTGTCAGTTGCGGTAACTCAGATAAATCTCGGCCCTCTTACAGTCACCACTGCGCTCTTACTCGCAACCACAAAGGCAGGTCTTGTTCTTACCTATTTCATGCACCTTAAATTTGATGACAGATTTTTTTCCTGGATGGTTGCAGGTGTATTAACTCTGAACGCAATTGTGATTTTCATAACATTTTTAGACTACTTATACAGATAAAGATATGTATTCAGCTACAGGTATAGATGCTTCAAATTTCGTTGGAAAGGTCGATACGGCCTTTATGTTTATCATCGGGGTTTCGCTGCTTTTTCTGGTAGGACTTACGGCTCTCATGATCTACTTTATCGTTAAATACAACCGGAAAAAAAATAAAAGAGCGACTCAGATCGAGGGCAGTTTAAGATTAGAGTTACTCTGGACAATTGTTCCCACCATTCTTGTCCTGATTATGTTTTACTTCGGATGGGCCGGATGGAAACCAATGACAGAGCCTCCTGATGATGCTTTTGAAGTAACCAGCACAGCCCGGATGTGGAGTTTCTCATTTGAATATGAAAATGGAAAACAGTCCGATAAACTTGTTTTACCCGTAAATGAACCTGTTGTCATAAATCTGGAGTCTGTGGATGTCATTCACAGCCTGTTCATACCTGCTTTCAGGGTGAAGGAAGATATGGTTCCCGGCCGGACAAAGAAAATGTGGTTTCGTCCACAGGCTGAAGGTACATATGATATTTTCTGCACTGAATATTGCGGGTTAAGACATTCCTATATGGAAACCACCGTGGAAATCCTCACACAGGAAGAATTTGAAGAATGGTACGCGGATACCACCGCAGCTTCCGGAATCATGGGAGATGAAGAAATAGCGGGTGCTGAAGGTCTGTCAATTCTTCGCTCCCAGGGATGCAATGCATGTCATTCCCAGGATGGATCGAGACTGGTAGGGCCTTCTTATCTCGGACTGTGGGGCAGAGAAAGAGTGGTTAGGGAAGATGGAGAAAAGAAAACAATAACCGTGGATGAGGAATATATTACAAGATCCATTTACCAGCCAAATGAGCAAATCGTTGAGGGCTATCAGAAAGGCCTTATGCAAAGCTATGATGGAACTCTGTCGGAAGAGGATATTGATAAAATAATTGAATACCTTAAGGCCCTGGATGAATAAAATAACCAGGAAACATTCTGTCTTTAGTTACCTTCAGCTTGGTAAATTCTCTGTTATATTACCTGTAAGTCTTACCTCATTTACCGGTTATTTTCTATATGAGCCCATTATCGGGATGGATGTTATACTGGTTACCATTGGCGTCTTCTCCCTTGGGATGGCAGCATCAGTCTTAAATCAGGTCCAGGAAAGTGTTACAGATTCATTGATGCAGCGGACACAGAACCGTCCCATCCCTTCAGGAAAGATCAGTCGTAAACATGCAATATTCTTCTTTATTTTCACATTCTTTGGCGGGTCGCTTGCTGTTTATTCCGGAGGAAATCCAATCGCATTGATACTGGGTATTTTTACCCTGATATGGTATAATGGTGTTTATACCCCTTTAAAAAAATACACGCCCTTTGCCATAATTCCTGGTTCCCTTACAGGTGCTATTCCTCCGGTAATAGGCTGGACAGCGGCAGGAGGGAATCCTGGAGATCTCACTTCAGTGTTGCTTGCATTTTTATTTTTTATGGGCCAGGTTCCGCATTTCTGGTTACTAATAATGAAATATGGTGATCAATACAGGAATGCAGGATTTCCCAGTCTTACCGACATTTTCAGTACACGGCAGATCAATAACCTAAGCTTCATATGGATAAGTGCTTCTCTCATCAGCGCACTGATGCTGGCATCTTTTGGCATCCTCAGATCGGACGCGATTCGGGTTATACTCGTCATGGTTACCATAACAGGTATAGTAATGTTCCTGAAACTGATCAATAATGAACAACCTGTTGGAAGAAGAAAACATTTTATAAAACTAAATGTCTATTATTTTATACTGATAATTCTTCTTATAGCTGACAGGGTTTCTGCCTGATGCAAAATATCCATGTAAAAAAACTATTGTCTTCAGGAAAACCTTCGAATACATTTCCTTATATGGTTGTCTGTTTTCATCGGATCCCTGTATTATTAAGGTAACAGAAAAATCCGTTTGCATAAAAGAAAATAAGAAAAGTTCATGATTACTTAGATCCTTTCAATTGAGCAGAGTGCCTGGATCAGAGCTGAACCGCCAATTGGCGGTGAGCCCAGTGAAGTTAATGTTCGGGATTAAGGTGCATAAAAATACTGGCCGAGACCTATGGTGAATATCCAGATCCCATAAAGTGTGTGTTCTGAAAAAACTACCATAAGAGAATTGCTTTTTTTATAGGTTATGGAAAACATTATACCCCCAAAAAAAGTTAATACAAGAGCCAGCCAGTTTTCGAAAATTATATGGGAAAATGAAAATAAAAAAGCATTCATTATTATCAGGATCCATTCTCTTTTTACCAGATCTTTATAGCGATGATAAAAATATGCCCGGTAAATCAGCTCCTGGGGATAGGCTGACCAGACAGGATAGGATATAATGATCAAAAACCATAACCCTGTCTTTTCCTGGGGCAGATAGAAAGGAGTTTCCTTTATAAAAAATTTAACGGCAACAAAACTAAGGGCCGCAAAAACAACAAAACGCGCAAAAATAATCTTCCAGTTTCCCTGTTTGCTAAACCGGAAGAGTTTTTTATCAAAACTTTTATCACGCAACAGGATTATAAGAAAAACTATAAAAACTGTGAGCAGCGGAACGGATTTATGAAAAGGGAAACCGTCGAAATAAAACAAAAGCGGCAGCCCGATGAATATTAATGTCAGCTCAACCCATTTAAAGAAAGGTTTATTAAAAATGTTCATAAGGCATGGAGATTTACACCATATTAACATAAGATATGTTTTAAATGTTTATTTTCGCATCTTCATAAATTTTCAGTGAGTAAAGTAAATGGAAAATCTTTTTTCAAATATATTATTACCCATTACCATTGCCATAATCACTCTTGGAATGGGACTTTCCATCAGGCTGAGAGATTTCAAAAATATTTTTTTATATCCCAAGGCAGTTATTATTGGGATTATCTGTCAAATGCTTTTACTACCCCTCATCGCATTTGCAATAGCAAGCATTTTTAATTTTGATCCGGTTTATAAAGTGGGATTAATCATCATCTCCGCCTGTCCCGGAGGTGCAACCTCAAACCTTGTGACTTATTTATTAAAGGGAAATGTTGCCCTGTCTATTTCAATGACGGTTATAAACAGTATTATAACACTCATTACCATACCGGTCATTGTTAGCCTGGGTCTTTATTATTTTACAAGTCAGGAAGCAAATATTGTCCTTCCAGTTGGAGCTACTATACTGAAAGTTTTCCTGGTAACCGTTTTACCAGCCTATACAGGTGTAAATCTGAGGCATTACTTTCCCAATACATCTAAGAATATTGAAAAATACCTAAGATTTATTCTTCCGGTTTTGTTACTTGGAATTTATTTCGGAGTAATTTTCAGCGATGAAGGAGATCAGAAAAGCAATTTATCTGATCATCTGGGAGTTCTGCCCTACCCTTTTATTCTCAATGTTGTCACAATGTTCATGGGATGGATGGTAGCACGATGGTTTCATCTGAAAGGAAGAAATCAGTTTACTATTTCCATAGAGGTTGGACTTCAGAATTCAGCTCTTGCAATTTTTGTCGCTGCCACCCTTCTTGAAAGCCAGACGATGGCAATTGTTCCTGTCCTTTATGGTTCATTCTCTTTTTTTACCACCTTTTTATTTGGTTACGGAGTAAAGAAAATACTGCAACGAAGGCTGGAGGAAGACCGGTAAGATTGCTCTGGATCAAACAAGGACAGACACTGATTAAAGTCTGTCAATAAAGTCCGGTGTCTGTTCCGATAGCTATTGGAACAGAATGTTCGAGATCAAGGTGCGCGAACGCGGTCACGCCTGTCCGCGGTACTCCGGGAAATACCGCTTAAATTAACCCTGGATGAGAAAATCGGACATGGACAGACTCTAATTAGTGCCTGTCAATAGAGTCGAGTGTCTGGATCATAATGTTCAAGATCAAGGCGCGCAACCGCGTGTCGCTGAAGCT
>CAYRTD010000211.1:0-4778 GCA_964426915.1 uncultured Bacteroidaceae bacterium
ATATAAACTTATAGACTTTAGATTAACATTCAGAATTTCAAGTAAATAGCAAGTCTCGGAAAAATGTTATTTAAATAGTTGAATCAAAAGCCCTCCCTGGGAGGGTTTGGGTGGGGCAGAAAGGAGGAATGCTTTCAGATTGTAAGTTCTTTTAAAATGATTATTACATTTTAGACAGCCTCACTACTCAGTGGATCTCTGTGTAATATCTTCTCTGTGCCCACCCCCGAGCGAAGCGACGCTACCCCGTCCTGCAATTCAAATATTCCTCTGTGACTACTCTGTGAACTCTGTGTAATATCTTCTCTGTGCCTTCCCGCGAGCTCATCGACTCTATTACGTCCTGCTATTCAGATAATCTAACGGTACTCTGTGTAATTCTTCCTCCGTGTCCTCCCCCGAGCGCAGCGACTCCATTACGTCCTTCCATTCATATTTTCCTCCGTGGTCCTCTGTTTCTCCTCCGTGCCCCTCTGTGTAATTCTTCCTCCGTGTCCTCTCCCGAGCGCAGCGACTCTATAACGTCCTTCCATTCATATTTTCCTCCGTGGTCCTCTGTGTCTCCTCCGTGCCCCTCTGTGTAATTCTTCCTCCGTGTCCTCCCCCGAGCGCAGCGACTCTATAACCTCCTTCCATTCATATTTTCCTCCGTGTATACACAGGGTTATTTTCACAGGCCCGCCTGCCGAGGCGTGGGCCTGTGCTTCGGCGGGCAGGGTTCACAGGGAAATTATGAAAACAAGGAATTCATAACGTTGGGACACAGGGTATTTTTTTGCAGGCCAAAACTTCAAAACAAACTGGCGAAAGTACAATCCAATGCATATGGATTTCACACCCGAAAAAAAAAAGACAAATAAGGAAAATAATATAAAATATGACGCTGAGATTTTCCTGTTTTTGATATTAAAAGACAGAGAGTCTTAATATTTATTAAACAAAAATCAATCAGCTATGAAAAAACTTTTTTTCTTCGTTCCCGGTACTGAGAGACTGGGTATTTCACTAATTAAAACAACAAAACAACTTAAGCCGGGCAGCCATGCATCCGAAACTAAATGTGCATCGACTGCTATCAGAAATGGGACCGGCTTATTGATCTTCCTGACCATGCTTTTTCTTGTATCCTGCAAAAAAGATGACCCTGTTCCGGTTAGCGAAAGTGGAACACTTATCGTCGACATTGGGTTATTCATTCATGTCGAAGAAGTTAACAGCAGGTTAAAATCTGCACTCGCAGTTGAAGATTTTAAAGTAACCATTTACAGATCTGATGGCACTGAAGCGATGATCTTTGAAACTGTTTCGTCAATGCCCGATACCGTGAAACTCGAGCCCGGGGAGTATTATGTTGAAGCCCATTCTGATAATAACCTGCCGGCAGCTTTCGAGAATCCCTACTACTACGGAATATCGGAAGTATTTTCCATTAGCAGCAACACACAGCAATCAGTACAGGTTATTTGTAAACTGGCCAACACAATCGTGTCTGTGGTTTATTCCGATAATATAAAAAGCAGTTTTAATGATTATTCAGCAACCGTTTCCACTGAACTGGGTTCTCTGGTTTTCCTGAGCGATGAAATTAGAAGGGGATATTTCCAAACCTCTGCTCTTGACATCCTGGTCGAGCTTAGTTATCTGAATCCTGACGGAACACAGAGCAGCAAAACATTATCGGGCAGCATACCCGATCCTCTTGCCAACAAACACTACCAGATAAACGTGGATGCCTCACTGGATCAGGCAATGGCCAGTTTTCAGATTCTTATGGATTCAGAGGAAGTAACAGTGGAAATGGTAGAACTTTCCGAAGACCCAATAATTCCTGAAGGGGCAACGGCATACGGTGATTTACTGATCACAGAGATTATGTTCGATCCTTTAGCCCTTTCCGATACGGAAGGAGAATGGTTTGAGATCTATAATAACTCGGATCATTCAATTGATCTGCAAAATATGATACTTCAAAGAAACGCAACAGACACTCATATAATTGAAGGATCCATTGAACTTTTAGCCGGGGAATATTATGTAATGGCCAGGACAGCAACAGCAACAGAAGCCCTAAACAGCTATGTTTACGGAACAGATATCAGCCTTACGAATTCAGGTTCTGTTCTGGCAATCTACAATGAGGGAACAGAGGCAGAACCCGGGGCATTGATCTTTTCCGTGGATTATGGTGCGGCAGATTTCCCATCAGCCGCTGGAGCCTCGATTAGTCTCAGCCCCTCCATAGCAAATCCAGGCAATGCAGTCCAGGGAATCTTCTGGTGCCTATCATCTTCCGTTTACAGCACGGGTGATGCCGGAACACCGGGAACAGTGAATGATCCATGTGATTAAGATTTTCAGTTCGCACAGACTTTGCCACAGAATGATACGAAAAACTGTCCGGGATTATTTGATCTGAGCCCGGTAATGGAAGAGAATTCATTAGGGATGAAGCAGGCGTGTCATTGGGAATGGCCTTCTGCTTCTTCTCTAAGGGGACCATTAGCTTGAATGGATGAAATGAAAGAGGGGTCATATGTCCCTGTGGGATATAATATTTTGTGGTTAGGAAGCTTTTCATTTTTCAGAGAGTAAAACGGTATTTAAAAAGACGATTGTTTTGTCATGGTAAAAAAATAAAAATCTGGTTTAGGACAGAGTCTGTCAAATAAGATTTAAAAGAAATCAAATAGTCATCATTAAAACCTTAAATTTGCATAATCAGGTAAAAAGAATGAATGATGAACATGAAGCAATTTCTTGCTGAGCCTTATCCTTTTTACTTCAAAGGAAGAGAACTTATAAGTATATTGATTATTATTTTCGTAATGAGTTTTCTCTTTAATTATTTATTTGAACCATTCAATGTTTACAGGCCGGAACATAAATACAGCTTCTTCTGGATATGCTTTTTTCATTCTCTTAGCGCTGCATTTGCAACGCTGATTTATTCGATAATAGCTGGTATCTGGATATCAGAAGATACTTGGAAAATCAGGAATGAGGTTCTGTTTATTACCGGATTGTTTTTGATGATAGGCATCAGCCAGTTTCTCATACGTGATTTGATATATAAAAATCCTGCAAATTGGTCCTGGAGTTATTTTTTTGAAGAGATAAGGAATACTTTTTTTATAGGAATATTATTTGTGCTTATTCTGATCCCTCTGAATTTCTTAAGATTGAATTACAGGCACAAGCAAAAATCAGATCAATTTGAAAATTATAATATTAAAAGTAAAGATGGTTCAAAGGGATTGATTTCCGTGAATACTCAGCTAAAAAGTGATGATTTTTTAATGGATCCGCAAGATTTAATTTTCGCACGGGCTGAAGGTAATTACCTTGAGATTTATATTGATAAGAATAATTCTAAAGAGAGGTTATTAAAAAGAATGACGTTAAAAGAACTTGAGAAACAACTTGAGAATTATTCATTTATTATAAAAACCCATCGTTCTTATCTTGTCAATCTTCATAAAATCGATAACATAAAAGGAAATGCACAGGGATATAAAATCTCTTTTAGAAATTATAAGGATTTTGTTCCTGTATCGCGTGGCATAATCCAGGATTTTGAAAAGCGAATTAAGAATCTGTAACTTGCATTTTATCCCAAAGTCTTGCAGCTCATCACAACCTTCTTTTTTGCATGACCTGATTATTTAAATTTACAGGAAAAAAGAAGATCATGCGCCGATACGATTTAGACTGGTTAAGAGTTATCGTTTTTAGCTTACTAATTTTTTATCATGTGGGAATGTTTTTTGTTCCCTGGGAATGGCATCTTAAAAACACCGTAATTTATCCCGGACTTCGCTGGCCAATGCTTTTTGTTAATCAATGGAGACTGCCCATTTTATTCGTTATTTCCGGCATGGGTACGTATTTTGCACTTGGAAAAAGGAACGGAAAACAGTTTGTAACTGAGAGGATAAGCCGTTTACTTATTCCCCTTTTAGCAGGTATTGTTTTTATCATACCACCACAGGTCTACCTGGAGAGAGTTGTAGGGGGTGAAGTAAACGAAACTTACCTGAACTTTTGGACCACCCAGGCTTTTTCCGGAGTTTATCCAAGAGGTAATTTCTCCTGGCATCATCTATGGTTTCTGCCATATTTATTATTCTTTTCTCTTTTATTGGTCCCGGCTTTCCTATATCTGAGAAAAAAACCGGAAAGTATTCTCATAGGGAAAATGAAAAACTTGACCTCAAAACGGTTTGGCTTATTCTGGCTGGTCATTCCGTTATTTCTGTGGGAGTCTCTGCTTGAACCTTTCTTTCCGTCAACTCATGCTTTTTATGGAGACTGGTTTAACATGGTGAATTATATAACGCTCTTCTTTTATGGGTTTCTTTTGATAAGCGTAAAAGATATTTTCTGGAAAATCACAAGTGAAAATCGTCGGCGGTATTTATATCTTGGATTTATTTCTTTTATTGGACTTGCAGGTATCTGGCATTTAGAGGATAACGTGTATGTCCACATTATTGAAGCTGTTGTGAAAGTTATTAATATGTGGGCATGGATTCTTTGCCTTTTTGGTTATGCTGCAAGCTATCTGAACAAAAAAAGCAGGGTCTTAAGTTATGCCAACGAAGCAGTTTATTCTTTTTACATTCTACACCAAACAGTGACAATTATACTTGGCTTCCTTCTGAGAAATCAAAGTTTGGGCCTATTTTCTAAATTTATTTTAATGACTGCCGGAACTATCTTTTTTACATGGATCACCTATGAATTCGGGATAAGGAGATGGCATTTTATGAGACCTTTGT
>CAYRTD010000212.1:0-4488 GCA_964426915.1 uncultured Bacteroidaceae bacterium
GAGAAAACTTCTCTTTTGAATAACACTAAATCAAGGTTTCGAACACTCAAAGGTTGCCACCCATGGCTATTCCAGTTCAACCCCATTCGGGGTTGCCAACACCAACTGACGTCACAGCAATCAATTATGATTGTTACACTGTTACACCGATCACACCGATCACCGATCACCGATCACCGATCACCGATTACCGA
Source organism: uncultured Bacteroidaceae bacterium (assembly GCA_964426915.1). GTDB lineage: Bacteria > Bacteroidota > Bacteroidia > Bacteroidales > CAYRTD01. Next base: position 195 of record CAYRTD010000212.1, read on the forward strand.
TCACCGATTACCATTCACCTTTCACCGCCCCCAAAAATTAAAATTACCACTCATTCAGAAAAACTTTCTTCATTCTCATAGGTTAGGCTAAAAAGTCCTGATTTCATCCGTGGGATACTAATATGATTTCAGCTCAAATATTTTATGACCTGTTATTGAATAAACCATTTTAACAGATATAAAAAATGAAAAGAATAAAGACGGAAATTTCTGCTGTTGAGAATTATGCTGATCCGGGAATTTGGGAGCAACAGGTAATTTCGCGCCTTGATCTCGAACATTCTGATCCAGACTCTCGACTTTATTGACAGGCACTAAATAGTATGATTTCTCCATGAAAAAACATATAGATTTTTTGGTTTTTCATTTGCTAATTTTTTTCGGTCTGGTTTTCAGAAGGTACGGAGGCGTATTATTCAAATGTATGAATTAGTTATAATATGACTTTACTTAAAAACAGTTTTAAAGAGTCAGTTATAATCTATAATTATGTATTTTTATGTTATTCTAATTCTAAAAATGATTCTTTAAATTCATTCAAACCAATTTGGAATTATTATGAAAAAACCTAAACCTCATTTGAATGTCTCTAAAGTAAAGACAGGTATTACCGGTCTCGATGATATTACTTTTGGAGGACTGCCCTTTAATCGACCTACCCTGGTAACAGGATATGCCGGTAGTGGTAAAACCGTTTTTGCCATGCAGTATATTCTGAATGGTATTGTTATGTATGATGAACCCGGAGTTTTTATTTCAATGGAAGAATCAGAAGAGGATCTGAGGAAAAACCTGGCCTCTTTTGGTTATGATTTGCCTGAAATGGAAAAAAATAATATGCTTTTTATTGAAAATATTAACATCAGGCAAACATTACACTTTCGTTCGGGAAGTTTTGATCTGAGCCCCCTCTTTGTCAGAATTGAAGAGGCCGTAAAAAAAGTTGGTGCTAAAAGGATCGCCATCGATACTTTTGAGTTGATTTTTAAAGATATTCAGGATGAAAATGTATTCCGCCAGGAACTTGTCAGGCTTATATTATGGCTGAAGCAAAAAGAACTGACCGCGGTGTTTACTTCCGAAAGTCCAAAAGACCCCTATGAAAAAGCCGGAATAGAAGAGTTCATAACCGATTGTGTGATCAATTTGAAGCATGAAATGCAGGAAAATATTTATACAAGAAGATTACACATTTTAAAATACCGGGGAAGTGGACACGGTACCAATGAATATCCTTTCCTTATTAATGAAAATGGGATTTCCTTATTACCTATTACCTCTGTTGAAATCCATAAGATTTCTTCCGAGATCATATCTACCGGATTAAAAGGCCTTGATGAAAAGATCGAAACGGGAGGCTTCTATAAAGGCACCAGCACATTGGTTTCCGGGACTTCCGGAGTAGGAAAGACCAGTTTTACCATTTCTTTTTGTAATGAGGCAATGAAGCAAAATAAACGATGTCTTTTTTTTAGTTTCGAAGAGTCTGCCCCACAGTTAAAAAGGAACATGATGTCACTGGGTTTTGATCTGGAGAATTTCGAAAAGGATAATTTATTGAAGATTGTTTCAACCCGGCCTACCCTGATAGGCCTGGAGGCTCACCTGGTTCAGTTTTACAGGAATATTCAAGAATTTTCTCCGGATCTGGTAGTGTTTGATCCGATCTCCGACCTGATACAGATTGGTACGCAGATGGAAGTAAAAGCTATGCTTTTCAGATTAATTGATTTTATGAAAAGTAAACTGATCACTATTCTATTTACGGCTCTGGTTTCATCTAATGACTACAACAGAGATCTCGGCATGTCATCGCTGGTTGACAACTGGCTGATAATAAGGGCGGATGGCGCAAGAGGTGAAGAAGGCCAGTATCTGAGCATCACAAAGATACGCGGAGTAAAGCATGCCCGGGGGGAATTTTTTCTGGATTTTTCAGAGGACGGGCTAAAGATCAAAGAAAGCGGACCCGACTAAGAGCCTGTAAAAAGAGTATATAAAACAGGCACTATTTAATTCGCAAAACGAATAAAATAATGGCTTTTTAGAGACATGAATGACCGGAATAAGAAATATAAATTTAAGTTGTTTATTGCAGGGGTTAATCCTACCTCCATCAAAGCTATTGAAAGCATTAAATACATATGTGATAAATATCTGAATGACGGATATGACCTGGAAGTAATCGATATTTATCAACAGCGTCAAATGTTAAGGGATATGAACATAATAGCTGTACCAACATTGATTAGAGAATCACCATTGCCTGAAAAACGTATCATTGGGGATATGTCGGAGACTGAAAATCTTGTGAAGGCCATGGAGATTAATTTAAGCAAGAATAAAACTGAAGATGACAGTGAATAAAAAACTGAGTAGCATCTGGGAAGAAAACAAGCTTTTAAAAAGCCAGATAAAAAACTTACAGGATTTTTTAAGATCTTCCAATACTGAATTTATAGAACCTTCTGAAGGTCAAAGCCTTTTTACTGAGGACAACTTTAATATTATTAGCAGGGACTACATGTATCGTATTCTTATTGAGAATATGAATGAAGGAGCCCTGATCGTAAACAAACAAAAGGTAATTGTATACAGCAACAAGCATTTTGCAGGCATTATAAATCTCCCTTTGCAGAAAACAATAGGCGGGGATTTTTATGATTTATTTGAAGACATAAATACAGAAATGCTGGAAAATTGCTTTTTTGAAGCTAAAAATGGAAAATCTTTTTGTGAAACGATGATTGGGTACGGTAAAAATGAAATACCTGTGCTGCTTTCGATTACCTCTTTCCTGTTGGAGGATGAAGATTATTATTGTATCATCGTTAATGATATTTCAGGTCATACCAGATTAAAAAAAGGGCTTGAAAGTAAAATTGAAATGCAGATGCAGGAACTGGCTGTGGCAAATAACCAACTGGCCCTGGTTAACCGTGAATTAAAAGATGCGAACAAATACCTGGATAATTTTGTACATACTATAGCTCATGATCTGAGGGCCCCTTTGGCTAATCTGATGCTGGTGGAAGAATTGATGCAGATGGCTTCTGATAAGCAGCGGGATAAGCTTATGAAATCCATTCATGACAATGTTCATAAGCTCGATAAGATACTTAAAGGACTTACTGAAATATTGAGTGTGCAGGGAGAAAAAAAGGATAGCTACCAGGATATCGTTGTTATGGATATTATTGACGAAGTACTTGAAGAAAAGGAATTCCAGATAAAGAAGAAAAATGCAAGAATCATTATTCAGGGCAGGAAAGATTATAAAATCATTTATATTAAAGCGTATTTGAAAAGTATAATCCGTAATCTTGTCAGCAATGCCGTAAAATATTCTAAACCCGTTGAAGAACCCGAAGTGATTATCACTTTAAGCAAAACCGGAGAGTTTTTTATTTTATCGGTAGAAGATAAAGGAATGGGCATTGATCTGAAAAAAGAGGGTAAGGATCTTTATAAGCCATTTCACAGAATCTCTTCAGAAGGAGAAGGAATGGGAATTGGATTGCATTTAATAAATGATATGGTCAGAAAAAACGGAGGCCATATAGAAGTGGAAAGTGAACCGGGGAGAGGCACTAAATTTAGCGTGTTTTTAAAAGAATACAATTCATGAGTAGAAAATATATAATGGTCATTGATGATGATGAGTTCACAATTGATCTTTACAAAATGATGATAGAAATGCTATCTGCAAATGGATACGTTACCACGGAATTAAATCCGGTGAAAGCCCTGGATGATTTGAAGAACCTTCACGAATTTAATGATCAGAAATTTCCCGATTATATTTTACTTGATATATCAATGCCTGAAATGAATGGTTTCGATTTCCTTGACAGATTCCTGGAGAGATTTCCGGATAAAAAATATACAACTTCTTTTATCATTACTACCAGCTCATTTCTCGAAAAAGATAAACAAAGAGCAGAAAGTCTTGAATGTGTGAAGGACTTTATTATTAAGCCTATTCCGGCGGATTATATCGGAAAGCTGATTAGGGGGGAGGGGTTATAGGTTTATGGGTTGATGGGTTTATGGGATTATAGGTTGATGGGATTATAGGTTGATGGGTTTATAGGTTGATGGGTTTATAGGTTTATGGGTTTATGGGATGATGGGTTTATAGGTTGATGGGTTTATAGGTTGATGGGTTTATAGGTTTATGGGTTTATAGGTATAGGAGACACACCGTCACACCGATTACCGATCACCGATCACCTTCTTCCACGGGTTGTCACCCATGGCTATTCCAGTTCAACCCCATTCGGGGTTGCCATCA
>CAYRTD010000213.1:0-2823 GCA_964426915.1 uncultured Bacteroidaceae bacterium
ACCGATTACCGATTACCGATTACCTTAAGGGTTGATCTGTTTATTGGTTTATGGGTTTATAGGTTTATGGGTTTATGGTCAGAGGTCACACCGATTACCGATTACCGATTACCGATTACCGATTCCCCCTCCCCCCATCTGTTTTTCTCACATAAATTAAATATCTTTGCCTTAATACATAAGATTATGGAATACAGGGAAAAAATAAAAAAAGACCTGTTCGATAAACTGGTTAATGATAATGCTCTTTGGTCTTATCACAAGCCAAATTTTAAACAGATCACGGACGAAGTTTTAATAGAACTTATTATTTTACACCTTGATTCAGAAGAAATAGATTTACTGTTTCGTATTTATGATGCTGATTATTTAAAGAAGGTCTGGGAAGAAAGGGTTTTATTGCAGGAACCTTATTATCATTCATTAAACAGGCTAATGGCATACAAATATTTTGGTATAGATAATCCGGATGAATATATTGAGGAAAAAATTTCTTCTTTCCCGGACCGTCGTAATGATTAAAAGTACACCTTTTTTCCATAAAATGAGAAAAACATGCAAGGCCTGTCTGACAATTCGAAGAAAATATTTGATTTGGTTTCCAAACTCAATTGCATTAAAGAATATACATTAGTTGGAGGAACAGCTTTATCCATTCAAATTAAACATAGGCTTAGTGAAGACATTGATTTTGTTAAATGGAAGACAAAAGATAATGAAAGACCAGAAGTTTCGTGGCCGTTAATTGAAAAGGAATTGAAAAGTATAGGAGATGTGAAGACAAACGTCCTGGATTTTAATCAGGTGGATTTTTTAGTTAACGGCGTTCAAGTTTCCTTTTATGCAAATCAAATGTACCGACAGCCCGAAAAGATGAAAACAACTCAATTGGTCAATAATATTAAGGTACCAGATCTCAAATCGATTGCTGTAATGAAAACAGAGTTAATTGGCCGGCGGGGGAAGTTCAGGGATTACTACGATATTTATTCACTTACTCTGGAAGGGATTAAACTTTCATCCATGATTCAGGGGGCTGTTAATTATTCTAACCATAGATTTAAAGCAAAAATTTTTGAGGCCTTTTTAATTAATAGCAAACTATTTGGGGCAGATAAGAATTTTGAACTGTTAAAGCCAAAATATAGAATAACCGGTAAAGAAATCGAATTGGAATTTGTGAGAATGTTGAGGGAAGGAGATCAGGCTGTCAGCATTTCGCAAAATCAAAAGTGATATAAGGTTGCAGAAATCAAAATAATAACTGGAAATCCTGGATCACAAGTTTTTTGCAATAGTATATTATTATGAATGGTTTATTACCGGTTGCGGTTCACACCGATTACCGATCACCGCCCCACTTTCCCTCCCCCTTCTTCCCACAAAAAAACCCGGTTCAAAGAACCAGGCTGTAGAAACACAATCATCTATGAAATAATCGATTTACTTGCTGAAAGCTATTTTAATTTGCTTAGTTTTTATTTGCAGGAATAGATATTCCAGTTTTGGGGGTGTTCCATCCATAATTCCAGGGTCAATTCTTCCTGGAGGATTACTTCATTTTTTTGAATCCAGGAATAATCGAGCATCCATTCTTCTATTTCGAGACTTTCTTCCATGAGCAATTCACTTTCTTCAGAAACAGAGGATCTAAGTGCAGTTTCCATTTCCAGGTATTGAGCATTGCTGATCAATGCAATAAACAACTGATTAGCTTCTTCTATTAAACAAGCGGAGTTGTCGGATATTTTAATATCTTCCGCCTTAGTAATATTAACAGAAAGTGTGAGGGCGAAAAATAGAACTGTCAGAGTTTTCATTTTTATATTTTTCATGATGGTGTGTGTATTTCATTTAATATGATAGGACAAATGTAGGGTGAAAAACTGCTCAGGTCTTGCATTTTTTGCGCATAGGGTTGTATTAATGGCGCATTATTCATTTTTGCTGCCCTTCAGTAACCGATTACCGATTACCGATCACTGATCACTGATTTCACCGGGTTCACCTACCATGGGTTCCACCCATGGCTATTCTAATTTAACCCCTGTCGGAGTTGGGGGAGGTTTATCAACACGTTTATCAACTGATCATCGATCACCGACTACCATTTTCCTGGCATATTTTTTGTACCTTTGTATTCTCTACCGGGGCTGAGTTGGTTTTGACAGCAGGGTAAACTGGTAGGTAAGCATGCAGGGCTTTGAATGTTGGCCCTTAAATCCTAATATTCAAAACGTTAATTGGCAATAATAACTATGCACTCGCTGCGTAGATCTATCAGATAGTCTACGCTTAATCCCGGCCAAGGTGTCGGGACGAGCCACTCCGCAAGGTTGCCTGTTCTGTTAGGCCTTGAGTCCGGAGTGTGCCGCATAACGGAACTAGCGGAACGGAAGTCACGGCCGTTCTGCGAAATTAAAGTGACTAAGGTTTAGGTTGGTTGTTCTGCACCGGCCTTTTCCCGACAAAACAAGCAGGACTAAGCATGTAGAAATCTTATGGGTTTCCTGTTTGGACCGGGGTTCGACTCCCCGCAGCTCCACCTTCGCCCTCCGAAGCTTCAGCGTAGGAGGGCTTTTTTTATTTCCATAGGTATATCCTTCGAAAAGAATTACTTCAGCTTCGTCGGGCTTCGGTGGACGCAGTCCACATTGCAATAGGACCGAAGCTTTCCTTGAACACCGAAGCATTCTTGCGTAGGTGTTAGCGCAGGAGGGCTTTTTTCATTTATCATTATCTATCTCCTTTGAATTAGCATCTCACCTGCTTCGTCGGGCTTCGGTGGACGCAGTCCACATTGCAATAGGACCGAAGCTTTCC
>CAYRTD010000213.1:2923-3144 GCA_964426915.1 uncultured Bacteroidaceae bacterium
TTGAACACCGAAGCATTCTTGCGTAGGTGTTAGCGCATGAGGGCATTGTCCTCCGAAGCTTTCCTTGAACACCGAAGCTTTCTTGTGTAGGTGTTAGCGCATGAGGGCATTGTCCTCCGAAGCTTTCCTTGAACACCAAAGCTTTCTTGCGTAGGTGTTAGCGCAGGAGGGCATTGTCCTCCGAAGCTTTCCTTGAACACCAAAGCTTTCTTGCGTAGGTG
>CAYRTD010000213.1:3244-4475 GCA_964426915.1 uncultured Bacteroidaceae bacterium
TTAGCGCAGGAGGGCATTTTTTATTTCTTATTCTCTAAGCCCTTTAAATAAGCCTCTCACTTGCTTCTCCGGGCTACGGTGGACACAGTCCATGGCATAAAAAACAAAGCAACATGCCATGATAACATTTTTTTTTGTAACTTCTCCAATCAATCACAGATTCAATTCTGTAATATCATTTATAGTTACCAAAAATAACAGCTGTCATGCATTATGTCTATATCCTTAAATGTTCAAATAATACATTTTATACAGGCTGCACAAACAATCTGGAAGATCGTGTAACAAGACATAATAAAGGGCAGATACATTATACGAAAGATAAAACTCCTGTAGAATTAATAGCTTATACTGCTTTTTACGATAAATACAAAGCATATGAATTTGAGAAGTATTTAAAAACCGGTTCGGGTATTGCTTTTAGGAACAAGAGATTGATTTAGTTAAGATTCTTTGAGTCATGCATAAACTTAGCAGGGAGATTCAGAGTGAGAGCGAGAATGCGCGATTACTGGCACTCTCCCTCTTTTTTTGCCCGCTCTCACACTCACACTGGAAGCACGTAGCGGGGGTTCAGACCTCCTTGAGAATGCGAGAAATGTGAAAATTTGAAAGCTTTTGCTATTCATAATAATTTCTTATTCTTGTCCAAAACGGATAGTCATTCCTCCTGGAAACGGACATATTAATAATTGAGGTTCTGTAGAGAAGACTGTAACCGGAAAATAAAAATGCTTTAAAAGCGGAAATTGACATTGTTCCACATTTGGGAACAATAATGTATTACTTTCGGAAAATAAGGATGCTCTGATACTTTTTAAGAATTTATAAGAATTTGTAGCTATTTAATGTTACCATGGTCATTTAACATATGCAGATATCCCGCATTAAACTATTAAACTTTATATCTCATTCCTTATTTTAGGCTTAACTTCTGGCATATATTGAATATTTTGATCACAGAGTATATTCAGGCATTGTACCAGATCTGCCGTATGCAGTGAAAGTACAGAATCATAATCGTCTTTGCGGTATCCGCCAAACAATGATATAGATACTGGTAACTGCCATTTTGTTTTTCGCTGAAGATCCAAAACGAAACGGTAGAACATTTCCGAACATTCTAACCATTCCCGGGTGGTCAATTGATAACCCAGGTCATCCCATTCATGACTGTCTGCACCATGACAAAAAACAAGGTAATGAATTTTATTTTCCATTATCCATTTTT
>CAYRTD010000214.1:0-4420 GCA_964426915.1 uncultured Bacteroidaceae bacterium
CGCAGTTTACTGTTGTAAATGAGCATTTTTGGGGCAAGCATAACGCAGATATCGGGCATTATGGACAGACACTTATATAATTAAAAATCACTATTATATGCGTCCCAAAAATCAATTCCTGTATCAATGATCTTAAAGATAAAGCTGTAGTTATATTCGCCAAAGGGCAAGCAATATTTAGCCAGTGGCCTTGCTCCCCAGGTATTATCACCGCCAACTCCCATTTGGGCAAGGTCGACATTTATAAAAATGTCCTTACGGGGAATCAGATCAGTTGTGTGCATTCCATCACGGCTTTCACGGCTCAGATCTTCGTTGGTAAAATGCAGCGCAGAAAAACAAATACGGGGAATACCTTTCAACATTATTCCCCTGCCTGAATCATCGCTGAGAGTGATCCACCGGGTATCGGTTTTATAGGCATTTTCTTCAGGCAAGATATAGGGTACATACTGATCTTCAACTGTAGACCGGTAATGTCCAACTATAGCGCTTTCTTTTCTGTCTGAGTAATTTTCATGAGGGCCACGTCCAAACCATTCGAGCTGATCGTATTGTCCGTCTAACGCCATTATCATTCCAAACCTTGGTAGTTCAGGATGGTCTTCTTCTACAGGTTCCATATAATTATTCACTCTCAGCTCACCCTCACCATTTATTTGATAATTAATATAATAGAAGGATTCCACATCGGGTAGCCAGTACTCTGCATCCACTTCATAATAGCCTTCTGATCTTTGTTCGTGAACAAAAGAACGCAGTTCGGCATTGGACCCGGCATTTTTCCATACCCCAAGTCTCTGGGGCATATTATTTCCCCAATCATTTTCAACCGGAGCTCTCCAGAAATTTATTTTCAGAGGTTCTGTGAGGTATTCCTTATCATCTTTCATGACGGAGCTGAGAAGTCCGGTAGTTTTATTGAAGGTATAAGTTGTACCTCCTGCATCTACCTTAAGCTCTTTAGAGCTCTGGTAAACTACCTTGGATCCCTCATCCGTTTTTTTATCTTCTTTTGAAGGTACGGGTATTTCAAACTGCTCGAAAGCAAAAATATGTCCGGCGTCGATAAGTTCATCACCCATTACCTGAAAGGCCGTGAGATTAAGAAAGTATTCACTTCCGGCCTGGGGTTTAAAGGGCTTGATTTCAAGAGTGTATATTTTCTTCTCACCGGGTTTTAAATTGGGTTTCATCAGGGTTCCCTGCTGAATCACCTTACCTTCTGATTCTATTTCCCAGTAAATAGCAAAATCTTCGAGACTTTTAAAATTATATTTATTGGTGATCATAATTTCATCGAAGCTGAAATCGACCGGTTCAAATTCGATATACTGATAAACCTTTTTGACTTCCATCAAGCCGGGATGTGGAGTGCGATCCGGAAAGACGAGTCCGTTCAGGCAAAATGTGCCATCACTGGGGACATCTTCAGGGCCGAAATCTCCCCCGTATGCCCAGTATTTTCTTCCATCTTCTGTATATTTTGCAAGCCCCTGATCCACCCAGTCCCAGATGAAACCTCCCTGGAGTTGATCGTGTGATTCAATTACCTCCCAGTAGTCAACCAGATTTCCAGTGCTGTTTCCCATTGCATGTGCGTATTCGCATTGGATAAGAGGTTTATTCCTGATCTCCGTTACATAATCGAGCATAGCGGGGATCCGGTCGTACATGGGACAAAAAATATCTGTATTTCTTCCTCCTTCCGCCCTTTCATACTGTACAGGTCTTGTGAGATCTCTCTTTTTAATCCAGTCATAAGTTGCATTAAAGCATACTCCGTCTCCAGCTTCATTGCCAAGTGACCAGATAACTATAGAAGGATGGTTTTTATCTCTTTCAACCATTCTGATCGTACGGTCGAGGTGAGAGTTTAAAAAAACAGGATCATTGCCCAGGGTTTTGTCGGGCTGATAACCCATCCCATGCGATTCAATATTCGCTTCATCGATAACATACAAACCATATTTATCGCATAATTCATACCAATAAGGGTCATTAGGGTAATGACTTGTGCGAACAGCATTTATATTATTCTGCTTCATCAGTTTAATATCCTTCAGCATGGATTCCTGGGATATAACATGTCCGGTAAATTCATCATGTTCATGCCGGTTTACACCTTTCAGGAGAACGGGAACCCCGTTTATTAAAAACCGTCCGTTTCGAACTTCGGTGGTGCGGAAACCGATTTTTGAACTTATGTATTCCAGGCTATTCCCTTTTTTGTCTTTTAATTCCAAAATGAGTGTATAAAGGTCAGGAATTTCTGCACTCCATTTATCAACATCGGGAAAGTCTTCAGTAATCCTGATCAGCTCTTCGCTTTCTTTTTTTAACCGAAAGCTTTCACTTTTTTCAACTACTAGATTCCCCTCCCTGAGAACAGTCATCTTTAATTCTAAGCCGGATGTCTTGTCGCTGTAATTTTTCACCAGAATTTCGAGAGAAAGAGAACCATCCTGATAATTATTTTTCAAAACAGGCTTCGCAAAATAATCAAAAATATGAATCATGGGAGTGGAGTAGAGGTATACATCCCTTTCAATTCCGCTTATTCTCCAGAAATCCTGGCATTCGAGCCAGGATCCGTCCGACCAACGGTAAACTTCAAGAGCAATTGAATTTTCTCCTGTTTGGATATAGGAAGTGATATCAAATTCGGCCGGTGTTTTACTTCCCTGACTGTAACCTACCTTTTCACCGTTTACCCAGAGGTAAAAAGCAGATTTAACCGCTCCCAGGTGAATGAATACTTTGCGGCCATCCCATTCTTCGGGAATGATGAAATTTCGTTTGTATGAACCAACAGGATTGTAATCGACGGGAACTGACGGGGGATTGGGGTCCCGGGTCCATTCGTATGATATATTCACATAAATGGGAATCCCGTAACCCTTTAATTCCCAATTGGAGGGAACGTCAATATCGTCCCAGGAGGAAACATCATAATTGTTCTTAAAAAAGTCAACCGGACGATCTGCCGGTTTCCGTACCCAGTTGAATTTCCATTTTCCGTTCAGATCTTTGAAAAACCTGCTGGTCTTTTTATTATTTTCAACTGCCGTTTCAAAACTTTCGTAAGGAAATAGGGTGGAGTGAGGGGCTAACCTGTTTATTTCAACGATTTCCGGATCCTGCCACTCAGGTAATTTCTGGCCAAATGTATTCATGTGTAATGTGCATATAATTAGGATATAAGCTATAGTCAATCCCTGTCTGATCATAATATACTATTTTATAATTGCTTAAATATATAAAAAAAATGAAGTGCTTTTCTGTTTCTTTTGAAAAAAGGGAATAGACCAGTGAATTTATTTCATTTTCCGTCAGAGTTTCCTGAAGAACTTTAAGAAAACCCCGGGAAAACCCGGTAAAATACTTAAAGATTCATGTGAATTGCCGAATCGCCGGGATCATCCTCTGCAACTGAATTAGCAAAAGACCTGATGGCATCACTATGGTCTGAATAGGTGCCCGTAGAAGAACGGGGCAGGCCCGCCTGCCATGGCTCTGGCTACCATTGGGCGGGCAGACTTGATCTTGAACATTAGCTTCGCTGAGCTCACCGCCAATTGACGGTTCGGTTCTGGTCCAGACATTAATTATTTTTGAGGGTCAAAAATGTTTTTTCGAGCCTGTATGCTGTGCTAATGGAGTGTAGTGGTAGCTTTTTATATAATTTCATTTACTCAGAGTCAATTCTTAATAAATTTAAAAATTTCCTTTTTCTCATTTTTGAACGTAATTTCCAGAAAATATAATCCATTGCTATACTCACTGGTATTTATCATAGTTTCTCCATTAATATCTTTCCTAAGTATTACTTTTCCTGCATTATTCAGAACTTTAAGATATAATACATCATCAGTATTCTTAAGAAACAGGTGACCTGGGGAAGGATTGGGATAAATTGTGATGTTATTTATATAATTCCTATTAATATTCACAGGGGGTATTATATCTGCTACTGTTGTAGGCGAACCTTGAAGGGATAGAAAATAATTGCCATTATCCGTACCTTCAAGAGTTGCATCAACAATCGTTACAAGGATATTTTCTCCGGACTCAGGGGTTTCAAAGGCCGCAGCTACTGATGCTAATTCAACATCATCAGACGCAATTATTCCGTCCGGAACCAGGTTATTCTCATCTATATCAGCATCGGTAGTTCCGTCATATTCCTTATCCAAAACAGTGAAAGTTCCATCGATAAATATTTCTTTAGGATTAATTGCTGCTACTGTTGTAGGCGAGCCTTGAAGGGTTAGAAAATAATTGCTATTATCCGTACCTTCAAGAGTTGCACCAACTATCGTTACAAGGATATTTTCTCCGGACTCAGGGGTTTCAAAGGCCGCAGCTACTGATGCTAATTCAACATCATCAGACGCAATTATTCCGTCCGGAACCAGGT
>CAYRTD010000215.1:0-4352 GCA_964426915.1 uncultured Bacteroidaceae bacterium
GTAGGCGCCTAAAGCTTCAGCGACACGCGGTCGCAAGCCTTGATCTCGAACATTAGCTTCGCTGAGCTCACCGCCATTTGGCGGATTCGGTTATGATCCAGACTCTCGACTCTATTGACAGAGGGTGTCTAAAAAGTATTTTTTAAGTTTAGGTTACTTATTACTTTTTAGACAGCCTCCTCGAGAGAAGAGATTTTGGTTTATATTTCGACAAGATGTGCGGCTGGCTTTTCGTGAAATTCTTCCTGCATATTATAAGAAAGGATCTACTGATTAATGTCTTTTTTCCACAAAGGGTTTAAATAAAAAAAGATAAAACTTAGCTTTCATCAGCTTCCTTTTTCTTTTTCTTCTTCTTATTGCTATCAAAGGGTTTCATTTCAAGAAATGATTTCCCCAGCAACTGTGCAGAGACAGGAATGGTAAGATAATAAAATACGATAATCGCAAGAGACTTTAAAACAACACCAGGTACAGGATAATAAATACTACCTCCAATAAGCAACAGCATTATGCCAAGCGAAGTTGCCTTTGTTAATGCGTGCATTCGCATATATATATCCGGCATCCTTAAAATACCGATGCCGGCAATGAATATAAAGAGTGAACCCGAAATTAAGAAGACGGATATGATAATTTCTCTGATCATTTCTTTTCCTTGTTTAGAAAATTTGCCACAGCTGTGGTTCCGAGAAAAAGGATAATGGAAAGAATAATGACCAGATCCAGGTATCTGGGTTTGTCAGTCATCACCATATAAATAATGATAATTCCGGCTACAACAACAGCTATCAAATCAAGAGCGATGATCCTGTCCTGCAAGGTAGGACCCTTTAACAGCCTTATCATTGATAATATAAAAGTCAATATCAGTAAACCAATAGCGATATTCAAAACAATATTTAACATAATTCAGCTTTAAAAAATCCTCATTATCATCTTCTGGAGGTCATCGGCAGACTTTTGAAAACTTCCGATATGTCCAGAATACATTATGTGAACAATAAGAGAATTACTTTCTTGATCATAATTAAGAGTAAGGCTTCCGGGAGTCATGGATAACAGGTTTGATAATGCCAGGATATGAGTCTCCTTTTTTGACTTTAGCTTTACTTCAGTTATAGTAGCAGACATCCTGAGTTCAGGAGTCAGAATATCAGCGGCAAGTGCCAGGTTAGCCTGTAACACCGTCTTTAAATAATATACTAAAAAGACTAAAAAATAATATATCCTTGATAATATACGCATCTATTTTTTCAATTATTTATTTATTTAATACCGCTTCAATATAAACATCAGGGTTTAATAATTGTTCTGCTGCATTATTTGAAATTTCCAGGAAAAAATTTCCAAAAATTCCCAGAAGAATAGTTCCCAGACTCAAAATTACCAGTGGAATGATCATTGCCGGAGAAATATTGATTTTAATGGTCCTGTTCTCCGTTGCTTTGGGTGACGGTTTCCAAAAAACTTCATTCCATATTTTTAACATTGAGAATAAGGTTAACAAACTAACTGCAACAGCAACACCAGTTATAACAAACTGCTTTGCTTCAATTCCGGCAACTATTAGATATAATTTCCCTACAAATCCCGATAAAGGAGGAATCCCCGCAAGACTCATTGCCGGAATCAAAAAAAGGAGTGAAAGTAAGGGGTATTTTTTATATAACCCACCAACTGACTTAAGGTCATAGCTTCCGGTAAGCTTGTGAACAATACCAGATGACAGGAAGGCTGCAGTTTTAGCAAAAATATTATGTACAACAAAAAAAATCGCTCCGGCAACACCAGCAACTGTGAATAAACCAAGGCCCATCACCATATATCCCACCTGACTTATAATATGGAAAGACAATATTTTTCTCATACTGTACTGAGAAGCGGCAGTTAATACGCCTATTACCATTGTTAAGCCCCCGATAGTTAGCAACAAAATTTGCAGGAAAGAAAAATCCCCGTAAAAGAACATGGAAAAAAACCTGATCATACTATAGATACCTACTTTTGTTAGAAGTCCGGCGAAAAAGGCAGTAACAGAAACCGGAGGAAGATGATAACTCGCAGGAAGCCAGAAAAACAAAGGAAAGACAGCCGATTTTATCCCAAAAGCAATAAAAAACAGTATGGCAGAAGAGTTAGTGAGAAAAGATTCTTCCTGGTTTTTAAAAATTTCCGCCAGATTTGCCAGGCTCAGGGTTCCGGTATTACCATATAGCAAACCGATCCCCGCCAGAAAGAACATCGATCCTACCAGACTCATTGTAACATATTTCAGGGCTCCTTTAAGTTGTTGCTTTTCATTTCCAAGGGAGATTAAAACGAATGATGCCAGAAGCATTACCTCAAACCAAACATAGAGATTAAAGATGTCGCCGGTTGTAAAAGCCCCGTTAACACCCATGAGCACACCCAGGTAAAAAACGAAAAACCTGCTGTAGAGCCTTTCATGGTCTACCTGTGCAAGGGCATACACACCAACAGTAAAACCTATAATACCCGACATGAGTAGCATGAAAGCACTGAAAAGATCAATCACAATACTGATACCAAAAGGAGCCGGCCATCTACCCGATTGTAAGACCAGGATTTCTTCTTCCCTGACCTTCAGGAAAATTAATACTGATACAATTAACAGAATAAAAGTTCCGGCTATTGCAATATATGGTCCCAGCTTACTCTGTGAGGGAATAAAGAGCAGAAGGATGATAAAAAACAAAGGGACTACTATAGGTAAAATTTCGATCATTTTATCAGTCAGTTTCTTTTAGTTCATCAAGATCATCAGTTCCTGTCGCCTCATAAAGTTTGAATTTGAGGGCGAGAGTAAAAGCCACAATTCCAAAACCAATCACAATAGCGGTGAGGATAAGTGCCTGTGGTAAAGGATCAGCAAGATTTTCAGGCCTGCCGGCATCCGGATTAACAAAAGCCGGAGCAGCGCGCGTCAATCCTGCAGAAACAAATATTAAAAGATTCGTGGCATTACTTAAGAGTATGATCCCAATAATAAGCTTAACAATGCTTCTTCTTATCAGAAGATAAACACCTGCAGTATAAAGTATTCCTGTAAGTACAGATAAAACTATTTCCATTTCCAGACCCCCATCAGATTTAAAATGACATTAAGAATAAATCCTAAAACAGTGAAATAAACTCCAATATCGAAAAGAAGCGGTGTTCCAAGCTTAATCTTTTCACCAAAAAAGAAAGGCAGTTCAAACCAGACCCCGGTAAGAAATTCATTATGAATTATCCAGGAGGGAACTGTACTCAGAAGCGCCAGGGACAACCCTATTCCTGTAATAGTCAATGGCTTTATCTTAAGACTATTATATGTGCGCTCGGGACTTTCTGCCATTGCCGCAAGTATATAAGCTGAAGCCGCAATAAGTCCGCCAATAAAACCTCCTCCAGGCTCATTATGTCCTCTTAAAAGAATTATGACCGACACTATGATCATAACGGGTTTAATTCTTTTAGCCGCAAATGAAAAAACTGATCTTTCCATTATTTCTTCTTTTTTAATTTCAACAAAGCAAATACCCCCGATGCGGCAAGGGTTAATACTGTAATTTCCCCAAGGGTATCAAGAGCCCTGAAATCAACCAATATTACGTTTACTATATTTTTCCCGAAGGCTTCAGGAAGGCTTTTATCCACAAAAAATTCCGAAACTTTAGGATTTAATTCCAGGAAATCTGTCTTAAGAGTCAAACCCGTCATAACAAGTCCAAAAAACAAAGCAATAGCCAAATCCCTGATCCTGGTCCTTGTTGAAGATAACATCCTGAATTTTGGCAATTTCCATATAACCAGCACAAAAAGAATTATTAGCAGAGTTTCCACTAACAGCTGTGTGATGGCCAGGTCTATACCGCTATATATTAGATATATAAGCGCAACTCCATAACCGATAACCCCAAGTAAAACTACTGCAGCCATTCTTGATCGTGTAAACATCACCGATATTGCGGATACTGAAATCAACACGGCAATTGCGATAACAAAAACCGGCATATCACTGTAGTCGGCTGAAAAATTCCAGTCCCAAGTTTTTATCAGTTGATAGGAAATGAGCAGGCCTGAGAATAAAAAGATTACAAAAAGATAAAAACGATGATAGCCATGCTGAATAACCTGAGTATTCTTTTTTGCGAAATTCAGGAAACTATCAATCATAGAAAAAAATCCACCTGAAAAATCGTAATAAAAAAATCGTTCATTTACCTGGCGCATCAAAGGAATCAACTTCGGGCTCGCCAGAAATAAAAGAATACCGGTAACCACAGTTCCGAGGCTTAAAAAGAAAACTTTATTAAAACCATGCCACAATTTTAATTTGACATCCA
>CAYRTD010000216.1:0-4341 GCA_964426915.1 uncultured Bacteroidaceae bacterium
TTAAAATTTTTGCAGCAACGCAGATATCGGACATTATGGACAGACTCTAAGTAGTATTAGTTCATGCCGGAATAAGTGAAGTCCGCTTATTTCCAGATTTTGATCAGACTGAGAACAAAATTTTAACAAGGAGAAAGTAAATATGTTTATTATTGAGAGAAAAAGTATTTTCCTGATTTTATCAGGTCTTTTTTTAATTCCTCTAATCGTATGTGGTCAAATTTCCACCACCGAATTAAAAAAGAATGCGGAAGAGAAGTTTGAATCTGGAAATTATTCCGGGGCCTATGAACTTTACACCTCCTTACTGGAGCGTTATCCAAAGGACGGGAAATTTAATTATTATGCCGGAATCTGTCTATATAAAACAGATAAAGATCCGGTTGCAGCTATCGAACATCTCGATTATGCTTCCTCCAAACCGCAGGTCCCGGTTGAAGTGTTCTATTATCTGGGACAGGTCTATAAGAAGAATTACCAGTTTAGCGAAGCGAAAACTGCTTTTCAAAAATATCTTGAAAGTGCGGGAAGAAATAAAATAAAGGAACTTCAACCTGATCTGGAAGTTGTAAATTCCGGTAATGCAAAAGAACTCACACTGGAATACAATACTTTTGAAATACTTGCAAGTTCCTTGTTCACCTTTGCCGATACAAATTACATCCGGCAGGTTAGGGGAAAAGGAGGCGTATTATCCCTTAAACCTGAAGAATTTTTAACCAGAAATGAGAAAGAGGGTGAATTGAGTACTTATATGTTTTTACCGAAAAACCCGCAGAAAGGGGATCATTTTTACACCTCAGGTTATTCACGTCCGCGAAAAAAAGATACGGATATTTTCCGGGTAAGAAAAAACGGGAGAAGAAGCCTGGGGGAAAGAGAGGAACTATCGGTAATAAACAGCGAATATGATGAGATCCTTCCCTATTACGATCCTGTCGGAAATGATCTTTATTTTTCATCCAAAGGACACAACAGTATGGGAGGTTTTGATGTGTTCAAATCACATTATGATACGGAAAGGAAAGAATGGAGTGAACCAGTTAATCTGGGATTTCCGATAAATTCACCCGATAATGATTATCTGGCCATGCCGGGTCCGGATCTTGGAACATTCCTGCTCATAACCGACAGGCAGGGCCTGGACAGTATGCTAACCGTCTATAAACTAATTTTACAGGAACCCAAAAAATCCCTTGCCGGCGCCGATCATGAAGAATTGAAAAGAATTGGCAATCTTGGGGGCATTTCAGCCATTCCTGAAATAACCGATATTAAGAAAGAAACCTCAGGCCGGGAGGAGAGAGATGAGCAATATATAGCCGGCATTTCCCGAAAAAATGAAGTTCCCGCAGAAAGATTAAAAAATGCTAATGAGATAAATATTGCCACTGCCCTCAGTTATCAGAAAAAGTCCGATTCACTTTCCATGCTGGCCAGGGAAACAAGAAGCAATGTGATGTCCATTCAAAATGCTGATGAAAGATGGGAAATACAAAGACAGGTCATTGAATGGGAAAAGAAAGCCAGGGAATACAGTAAAAAGGCTGATACTGCTTTTGCCCTAAACGATTCTAACCGTGATCCGGAGTCAGTTCCAAAAACTATTATTCCTGAAACAATTGAAAAAGAAAAAGAAATAAATGGCATTACGGTTTATAAATTTAAAAATAAAAAAGAAGGAATAGAAAGGAAAACCGAAGCTACCCGGGGAAAACATTCCGAAGAAAACAAAGAAGTCGTTAATGAAAAGCTAAAAGCCTTTGAAACCGAGGATGAACCAGGGGAGGTAATCCGGTCTCAGGAAAAAGCCTCTGACATGAACCGGTTTCTGATTCAAAGTAAATCACCTTATAACGCAGATAATCCATTTCCGGAAGATGTGGATATTCCTGACGGTGCGTTCTACCGTATTCAGCTTGGTGTATTTTCAAAGGATGTAAGTTACGATTCCTTCGGAGGTATTTCCCCGGTAAATGCAGAGACAATTCCCGGAAAATCCCTAACCCGTTTCTATGCCGGAAAGTTCAGTAATTATAATCAGGCTCGTGATGCCCTCAACAGGATAAAAGAAAAAGGCTTCAGCGATGCATTTATTGTCAGCTGGTATAATGGTGAAAAAGTATCACTGAATAAAGTTATTGAACTTGAAAAAAGAGATAATGCGAATTAATATAATTTCAGGAATTTTTTGCTAAATTTGATAAGTATAAAATCTGAGAGATTTATGACAGACAAAATGCAGGGAAAACCCCTTGCTGACAAAAAATCACAAAAAGTGAGTGGCTCAGAACATTTTCTGATCCTCTACAACGATGATATTCATAGTTTTGATTATGTCATCAAGAACCTTATTGAAATCTGTGGACACTCCCCTTTACAGGCAGAGCAATGCACATTTATTGTTCATTACAAAGGAATGTGTGAAGTTAAAAAAGGAAAAAAGATAACTCTCGAACCCATGCAGGAGAACCTGGTTAAAAAAGGTTTAAAAGCGAGTATTGAATAAGTAATTGCATATCTGATGATTGGAGTTTTCATTCTGATTTTATTGGGAATTTTTTTATTCCTTGTTGAATTCCTCATCATTCCGGGCACAACGATTGCCGGAATTGGAGGCTTAATTCTTATGGGGGGAGGAGTTTACCTGGCATTTGAAAACTTCGGTCCGCAGGTTGGGTTTATTGTCCTGATCACAACACTGGTATCCTCGGTAGTAATATTATTTGTTGCACTAAGGTCCAAAACATGGAAAGGAGTCATGCTCAGCGATAAAATAGACGGGAGGGTCAATCTCGGTCCCGGACTAAATGTAATAAATCCCGGTGATAAAGGAATGACCGTTACACGATTGAATCCCATTGGAAAAATCAGGGTCAACGGTATTGTAATGGAAGGGAAATCCCTTCAGGGATATTTGAATCAGAAAACAGAAATCGAGGTTATTAAAGTAACCGGCTCACAAGCAATTGTTAAACCCATTAAATAAATTTTTATGGACATTTCATTGATTATTATTATTGTTGCATCCATAGTTGGTTTATGGATACTTTTTTATTTTATACCCATCGGACTCTGGTTTCAGGCTTTGGTTTCAGGAGTCAGCATCTCACTTTTACAGCTTGTTTTTATGCGTTGGCGGAAGGTTCCGCCCGGGGTTATTGTACGGGCTATGGTTGAGGGATGGAAAGCGGACCTGGAATTAAAACGGAATGATCTTGAGGCTCACTACCTTGCGGGAGGTCACGTAGAACGGGTCGTTCATGCCCTTGTTTCAGCAAGCAAAGCAAATATCGACCTGTCCTTCCAGATGGCCACTGCAATTGACCTTGCAGGAAGAGATGTTCTGGAAGCCGTGCGGATGTCGGTAAATCCAAAAGTAATTAACACTCCTCCCGTTACTGCGGTTGCAAAAGACGGCATTCAGCTCATTGCCAAAGCAAGAGTCACAGTTCGTGCCAATATTAAACAACTTGTGGGAGGTGCCGGTGAGGATACCGTTCTTGCAAGAGTAGGTGAAGGTATAGTTTCTTCCATCGGTTCATCAGTAAACCACAAGGCCGTGCTTGAAAATCCGGACTTTATCTCCAGGGTTGTGCTTGAAAAGGGACTCGATGCCGGAACAGCATTTGAGATCCTTTCCATTGATATTGCGGATATAGATATTGGAAAAAATATTGGAGCTGTATTGCAAATGGATCAGGCGAATGCAGATAAGAACATAGCTCAGGCCAAGGCTGAGGAAAGAAGAGCAATGGCGGTTGCTCTCGAACAGGAGATGACAGCCAAGGCACAGGAAGCAAGGGCTAAAGTAATTGAAGCGGAGGTCAAAATACCTATGGCCATTGCCAATGCCTTTGATAAAGGAAATCTTGGGATTATGGATTATTATAAATTCAAGAATATCCAGGCAGACACGAATATGAGGGATAGTTTCTCCAAGCCCGGAGAGTCAAAGAGGGAAAATGATGAAGATTAGAAGGACGAACGGCCCTTCGACTCTTGCTCAGGGACCGTTCGCTCAGAGATCATGCACTTGACTCCATAACATAACTGGCACCGCATAGCTCTCACGATTCTCACGTTTCTTCTCACAATGAAAAGGTGAACAATGAGCATTGGCTGTAATAAACAGTTTAGAAAACTTAATAAATATAGACCAGGGATATTATGATATATCCCTGGTTTTTTTAATTATGGCTATTAAAAAATTTTTTCCTATTCCCTCTCTCAAATCGAAAAAAAATTTGTCAGATTGGTGGATTTTCATACTTTTGTGGAGCTTGAAAAAATAAGTCATTCCCGGAGAGGTGGGAGAGTGGCTTAATCCACCGGTTTGCT
>CAYRTD010000217.1:0-4211 GCA_964426915.1 uncultured Bacteroidaceae bacterium
AAAAACTGCCGGTTTTCTTTAGGAAAATTTTCCAGCAGACTAAAACACCTGCTGCTTTTGTTGGTTGAACTAATAAAGGCGTATGATTAAAAAAAAATTCATTTATGAGAACAAAAATATTGATTCCAGCCCTACTCAGCATTATTCTGCTTCCCTTTACATCATGTGAAAAAGATGATAAGGAAAGTCCTTCCGTTGAGATTGAATTTGTAACAGTAAGCTCAGAATTTGCAGTGAAAAGCTTTACCCCAAACAGCTTTGAATTTAGCAGTGGCCAGATCATCCTGGAAAGCATAGAATTTGAAGCAGAATCGGAGACAGACTCACTTGAAATGGAATTTGAAATAGAAGGCTATGCTTATCTTGATTTTGCAACAGCTGAAGTCACCCCGGATATTGCATCTATAGAAATCCAGCCCGGTGTTTATACGGAACTTGAGCTGGAAATCGAATTTTGGGATGAAAGCGAACAACCCTCCATACTTCTGGAAGGCACATATACCGATGCTGAAAGCAAAGTACATCCTGTCAGATTAAGTCTAATATCGGACGAAACTTTCTCAGCAGAGATAGAGGGTCCGTTCATTGTTAACCAAAATACGAATATGATCGCCCTCGTAACTTTTGATCCGTCTAAATGGTTCGCCGAAGTAACAATTGAGTTAATGTCATATGCAACAACAAATAATGAAAGTGTTATCCTGATCAGTCCTGAACATAATAAAGACATTTATGAATTGATAAAAGATCATATGGAATTTGAAAGTGAGATGAAAATCACCTTTTAGAAAAGGGATCTGGCAAGCAGCTAATCATCCTGAATTTCTTGTGATTTTTTTCTCCAGGAATTAATGATGAAGCATCTAAAAATTTCCTACTTCATACTTATTTGATCGGCTAAATATTTGCAATAATATCAATCTGCCCTAATCCTCCCGTGAAGCAGATCTCTTTGGGACACTAAAACTTCTTTCTTTTAATTTATTCTGAAAAATTATTAAATTTGTCAGTCAGTTTTTTAATAAACTCAGGTGGAGAGATAAAAGCAAAGGATCCCTGATATCCCCCTTTTCATTGCTGAAACCTGAAATAAGCAAACAATAATCATAAATGACAAATTTACATTCGTTTCATATACCCGTAATGGGACTCGCATTTTCAATCGACACTCCCTTAAAAGTTTCACAGTTCGGAATAGATTCTGTTATATCTCTGGCAGATGACATTCTTATTGAGAAAATGAGAGAAATATATTGCAGGAAGTTTCAGCTCCCTTATCAGGAGATACAAAGAAAAACTGCAGATGCCAGGGCAAAAAGGATCACTTCGTACTTAAATCTCATCAATGAGCTGAGCGAGAAGAAGTTTGAGGAATTCAAAGATGCCGCCGCAAGAAAAAGCAATGAAATCAGGGAGTTTTTTAATTTACTGCCTGATAATTCAGACACAAAAAAGGATTTCGAAGACTTAACATCCAAGCATACGGACCTCAGAGAGATTGGAAACCGGATCAAAAAATATTTATCCATGGGTAGTATTGACGTAAATATCATGACCAAGCTGGATAAAGAAAATTACAGTGGAAATGAAAAATTGCCTGCGGAATATAACGATGCCCACGCTGCACTCAGAGGATACGCAAACAGTAATCTTAAATCCTCCATCATATTTTCTGCGGGGATGAATCCCAGATTATACAGCTATCTGGAGAATTTCAAAGATTTTTTTCCCAACCGGAGCGGTGAGATAAAAAAGAAAATAACATTGAAGGTAAGCGATTACCGGTCGGCACTTATACAGGGAAAATTTCTTGCTAAAAAAGGCCTATGGGTTTCTGAATACAGAATAGAGTCGGGCCTCAACTGTGGCGGTCATGCCTTTGCAACCGATGGTTACCTTATGGGGCCCATATTAAAGGAATTCAGAGATAAACGAAAAGAACTTATACATACCCTGAAGGATATTTTTACCCGGGCCCTTACGGATAAAAATATGACAGTGCCGGAAAAGGAACTGCCCTTAAAAGTAACTGCCCAGGGCGGAGTAGGTACCGCCGAAGAACACCGGTTCCTTATGGATCATTACAAGGTGGATTCAGTAGGCTGGGGAACCCCTTTTCTCTTAGTGCCGGAAGCCACAACTGTCGATGATATAACGATGGATAAATTAGCGAAAGCGGGAGAAGAAGATTTATACCTAAGCGATGTTTCTCCCCTTGGTGTTCCTTTCAATAACCTGAGAGGCAACACCAAAGATCTTGAAAAAATGGAGTTTATACGGAAAGGGAAACCCGGCAGTCCTTGTCCTAAGGGATTTCTCTCTTTTAACAAAGAATTTACTGAAAAACCCATCTGTACGGCTTCACGCCAATACCAGAATAAAAAGATCAAAGAGCTGAACGAAGAAGAGCTTTCTTCCGGGGAGTATGAAAAAAGATTTGAGGATATCACTGTAAAGTCATGTCTTTGCGTGGGACTTGCCAATTCAGCTATATTGAAAAACAATACAGAGCATGAATCCCGAGAAAAAGGGGTACTGGTTTGTCCGGGACCCAATATGGCTTACTTTTCAAGGATTATGAGCCTGAAGGAAATGACGGATCATATATATGGGAGAATAAATGTTATCACAAAATCCGGCAGACCAAATATTTTTATCAAGGAATTAACAATGTATATTGATTATCTGCAAAAAAAGATAGCAGAAAAAAGAGCTTCCATAAGCCTCAAAGAAAAAAAGTACCTGTCAGAGTTTGTAAAGAATTTAAATGAAGGAACGGACTATTACATACAGTTATTTACAAATTTGAAAGGGGCATTTGAGTCTACAAAATCAAATATTCTGAACAGTTTGGACAATAGCACAGAGAAGTTACAATTACTAAGAGCTGAAATAGAGCAGCTGCCGGTGAGGGAGAAAATCTGAGCTGATGCAAACAGGATGAAATGATTTAAGGAATTGAGAATATATCATTTTAGTAATTATAAAATATTCCAGTGGAACTAAAAAAATCCTCCCAAAAAAATCATAAACCCATTATTTACCTGTTTAATTCATGTAACTACTCAGATAGCGAATAATTCTTTCATAATTCATTAATGAGAGTCTGTCAATAGAGTCGGGTGTCTGGATCATAATGTTCAAGATCAAGGCGCGCAAAAATTTTAAACCGCAGTATACTAGCGTATATGAGGATTTAAAATTTTTGCAGCAACGCAGATATTGGACATTATGGACAGACACTAATGAGTTATAAGTAACCTTAACAGTTACTATCTATTAACCAATTGATGAATAACTTACATTTGATTTCTTCAAAAACAATGTTAATCAGAGACGGTCTAAAAAGTTAATCATATAACTTTGAAGACACTTCAAAATAAAAATATTCTTATGGATCCCCGCGATAATTCAAATGAAAAATATCTAAATAGGATTAAAGAATTGGAAGACAGGATAAAGGATCTTACAGAAGAAAATTCCCTCTATAAAGCAATAATAGAGAAACTGCCATACGGGATCCAGATATTTGATAAAAACGGCATTTCATGCCGGATTAATGAAAAACATATAGAACTTCTGGGTCTGCCCGGTCTGGTCGAAGGAATTGGAAAGTTCAACGTACTAACCGATCCCTTTGCTATTGAGTCCGGCGCCAGTAAAATTTACAAAAAAATTTTTGAAGGCGAACAGTACCAGCATGTATTTACTTACCATCCCTGGTTTGGTAAAGGTCGAAAGATCTCGCCAAAAGATATACGAATTTATAATGAAAAGATATTTCCGGTTCAGGATGAGGATAAAAATGTAAACTTCGTTGTTTCCCTTTTGAATGATATAACTGAGGAGAAAACCGCACAGGAGAAATTAACAGAAAAAACTGAAGACTATTACTCTCTGTACAAAGAATATAAATTACAGAATGAAGATCTTTCGGCCGCACTTGATAAAATCAGTGAAAGCGAGAAACAATTCAGGTTGCTGGTTGAAAATGCCCCTGAACCGATCTATATACAAACCGGTTACAGGATTGCATATTTAAACCAGGCAGCAGTTAAACTTTACGGCGCCTCAAACAAGGATGAACTTGTTAACAGTAAGGTCCTTGACAGGATTCATCCCGAATATCGCAGCATTGTAAAACAAAGGATGAAAGCATTGAATCAGGAGGAACTCCCCGTTGAAAAACTTGAGTATAAACACCTGAAAAT
>CAYRTD010000218.1:0-4202 GCA_964426915.1 uncultured Bacteroidaceae bacterium
TTCAGCGGCAGCGTGCGGTTGCGAAGCTCGTTATCACTCGGTTCTGCGTTATGCTCGAACATTAGCTTCGCTGAGCTCACCGCCATTTTACGATTCGGTTATGATCCAGACACCCGACTTTATTGACAGACTTCAATTAATTTCTGAATTTAAGTGAAATCCATTTATTTTCAAAAGAATCGTTCACAAATATCAGTCCGGCCGCACCGCCAGCCTTAATAATTTCAGACCGGTCGGACACTAAAATTCCGCTAACAATTAAAACGCCGGATTCCTCCAGAAAATTGCTATAAACCTGCAGATCACGCAAAAGGACGTTTTTGTTAATATTTGCAAGGATGAGATTGAACTTTCTTTCAGGGATATGGTCAGCATCACCTTGCAATACTTCGAAATGAGTTTCTTCAAATCCATTCCGGTAAAAATTTTCACGGCTATTCTCACATGCCCATTTATCTATGTCAATAGCAGTTATAAATGCGGCTCCCTTCAGGAGAGAAAAAATACCCAGGACTCCGGTTCCGCAACCCATATCCAGTACTTGTTTATCCTTTAGATCCGTATTATTAATCTGCCTGATCATCTGCCGGGTAGTTTCGTGATGCCCGGTACCGAATGACATCTTGGGCTCTATCAGAATAACATGCTCTGCCCGGGGTCTGGAGTGAAAAGGTGCAATTATTGCGCAAATTTCACCTACCTGTACCGGGTCATAGGATTTTTCCCATTCTGCATTCCAGTTCTTCTCGGGAACTGAACAGAGATCATAACGGATACTTAAAGTAGAAAAAACCGGATCTGACAATAAATTATCAGGCTCTCCGGTTTTCAGATTCTCCTCAGAAACAAAGGCATTCAACTTATTTTCTTCTGTGTGAAATCCATTAAAACCAGCTTCAGAAAGGTATGCGGTAAGAATATCAATAAGCTCGTCGGAAGGATTGTCAAAAGAAAAAGTGTAATGCTTATAAGTCATAGTTAAAAAGCATTCACTATTTGAATAAAATCATCCGCTTTCAGTGAGGCTCCTCCAATGAGTCCGCCATCAACATCCGGGTTCGCGAAGAGCTCTTTGGCATTCCCGGGCTTGCAGCTTCCACCATAAAGTATAGATGTTTCTTCGGCAACTTCAACTCCATATTTTTCTTCTATCTGCTTTCTGATGAATGCATGCATTTCCTGTGCCTGTTCAGGTGAAGCAGTTTTCCCGGTTCCTATTGCCCATACAGGTTCATATGCAACAACCACCTTAAGGAACTGATCTTTATTGAGATGAAAAAGACCGTTTTTAAGCTGGGAAGCCACGACCTCAAAATGTTTTTCGTCTTCTCTTTCTTCGAGCACCTCACCAATGCAAAAAATAGGATTCAGGCCACGGCTCAATACCAGTTTTGCTTTCTTTGCCAGGAGCTCATCATCCTCTTTAAAGTATTCTCTTCTTTCAGAGTGACCAATGATCACGTATTCCGCACCCGTTGACTTGATCATATCTACGGAAACTTCACCTGTATATGCTCCTGATTCTTCAGAAGCACAATTCTGGGCAGCCAGTCTGACTTTGCTTAATACTTTCCCGACCTCGTGGAGATGTGTAAAAGGAGGAGCAATGATCATAAGGGCATCGCTTGTTTTCTCCGAAGTGCTGTTATCAACTGCTTTAGCCAATCCAAGCCCATCGGGTAAAAGTGTATTCATTTTCCAGTTTCCCGCAACAATTTTTTGTCTCATTTTAATGGTTTGTTTATTGTTTATTTTAAAGAACAGGTAAAATTAGGAAAAAAAGACGGATGGTTGAAGAGATGCGGGTTAAAATTGGGATCGGTGGTCGGTAATCGGTCCCGAAATTCCTTTTGAAATTCGTAGATCCTTGAAAAATTACACAAATCATAGATTTGTTATTTTTTGATGATCGATGAATAGTAACCATAAACCCATAAACGTTTCAACCAATCTCTTAAACCCATAACCATCCTCCCTCTTATTCACTCCCCGACCCAGCTATATTTCCCTAATTTTATTATCTTGCAAGTCACTTATCTTATCAAAGGCCATTAACGTAAATAAAATTATTCTTACTTAATTACCCATGGAATTTGCAATTCTTAAGGATATTGTCATAATTTTCGCCCTTTCTGTTTTTGTAAATTTAGTTTTTACAAGACTGAAAATACCAACAGTAGTAGGCTATCTGATGACGGGTATTATTGCCGGACCCCACCTTCTTTCACTGGTTCAGGAAGAACACCAGATTGAAATGCTGGCAGAAATTGGTGTGATCCTCCTGCTTTTTACTATAGGAATGGAATTTTCACTGAAGCATCTTCTAAGGATCAGAAGAATTGTCTTTTTTGGAGGTTTATTACAGGTCATGATTACAGCAGGGGTGTTTTATGTTACTTCCCGCTTTTACGGGCTGCCCTGGGAAACAGCCCTTTTTATGGGCTTCCTCATCGCTTTGAGCAGTTCCGCACTGGTGCTGAAATTATTACAGGAGCGCTCCGAGCTAACATCAAATTACGGACGTACCATTTTAGGAATCCTTATTTTCCAGGATATCTTACTTGTTCCCTTATTGTTATTTACAAACCTTCTGGGGGATAATGATTTGGATGTTAAGAAGGAAATTCTGTATCTGGCTGTGAAAGCAGTGATAATCATTCTTATTATTTATGCCGGAAACAAATGGTTATTGCCAAGACTGTTACACCTGATAGCTTTAACAAAAAACCAGGAACTTTTTATGATGAGCATTTTACTTATTTGCCTGGCTATAGCTCTTTTAACCTATCAGATGGGAATGTCGCTAGCATTCGGGGCTTTCCTGGCAGGCCTGATGATCTCTGAATCCCATTACAGTCATAATGCTTTTTCAAATCTCATTCCTTTCAAGGATACCTTTACCAGTTTTTTCTTCGTATCCATAGGAATGCTGCTGGACCTGAGTTTCGTGGTGGAGAACTATCCGCTTGTCATACTGAGTGTAGTTTTGGTTATTATCCTGAAAGCTATAATCGCAGGTGCAACAGGGTTTATTCTCGGACACACATTTCGTGGTACTGTGATGGTAGGTCTGGCGTTAAGCCAAGTGGGAGAGTTCTCATTTATTCTGGCGAAGATCGGATTGGATAATGCAGTTCTGGATAATTATTATTATCAATTATTTCTTGCTGTAGTTGTAATAACAATGGCCTTAACTCCGTTCTGGATCAAACTAGCTCCCCCGCTGGCAAATAACCTTCTAAAACTACCACTTCCAGATTTATTGGTTAACGGTTTATTTCCACTGAAGGAAGTTGAATTACCGGACCTTAAAAACCATCTTGTCATAATAGGGAAGGACAGCAGTGCGTTAAAACTTTCGAAAATGGCAAAGATAAACGATATCCGCCATGTTTCTGTTATATTCGATCCACTCACAGCAAAGGAGAAAATTGAGGCTGGAGACCTCGTGGTTTATGGTGATGCCGTGAATGAGCCCATTTTACTTAAAGCCCATGTTGATACAGCTGATATTGTTATCATTTCGGTAGGAAACCTGATCCCGTCAATGGCAATAACTGAGAAGGTCAGGCATCTTAATAAGCTGGCATATATAATCGCAAGAGTAAAACATGTTCAGGATGTTGAACAATTATATAAACTCGGTGCCGATCAGGTTCTTCCTGAAAAATTTGAAATCGCCCTTGACATGTTTAACAGGGCCCTGGTTAAAAAACTTTACCCACAAAAACAAATTAACCGCATACTAACCCATATCAGGAACCTGAACTTAGGGGAGTTCAATGAAAAAGACATTGTCAATAAGCCTTCTATTTTTGATGAACTGCCAAACATGAATATATCTGCTATTAATGTGGAAAAGAACTCTATAGCCGATAATAAATCACTCCAGGACATTCAACTGAGAACCAGAACCGGCGTTACCTTACTTGCTATCAGGAGGGGCACTGAAATAATTGAGCACCCCACCCCTTCCACTGTTTTTGAAGAGGATGATACTGTTTATGTGCTAGGTAATCCTGAACAGGTTAATCTGGCTCTAGAGATATTCTCGAGAGAAGGGTGAACGGTGAACGGAAATCGGTGATTAGTAATCGGTTTGAACGCAGGAGGACAGGCTTATAATTATCACTGAATGAATATTTCGGACATTATGGACAGACACTAATTAAATTCTGTCCATAAAGTCGGGTGTCTGGATC
>CAYRTD010000219.1:0-4132 GCA_964426915.1 uncultured Bacteroidaceae bacterium
GACACGCGGTTGCAGCAACGCAGATATTGGACATTATGGACAGACACTAATTAGTGTTTGTCCATAATGTCGAGAGTCTGTTTCAGAATGTCCGAGATCAAGGCGCGCAAAAATTTTAAACCGCAGTATACTAATGTATTCGAGGATTTAAAATTTTTGCAGCAACGCAGATATCGGACATTATGGACAGACTCTAATTAGGGAGATACAGGAATGAGGGGTATGAGTGTTAAAGTTTTTGGCTAATCCACCCATACTTTCCCTTACAACAGATGGATAACTTTAAATATTGGGTTCCCAGCCGGGTTCATAATCTCTTTTCCATAATTTCATTGCATCCCTGTCAAAAATCCTGCCGGACAGTGGGTCAACCTCAAGGTCTTTATTCAACCTTGATGAAATGTTTGCAAGATGACACATATGGGAACTTACAACTCCTTCGTCGATAGGTGATTTTTGCTTTTCTTTACCGCGGATAGCTTCAAAGAAGTTCAGCAGGTGATCTGTAGACATATTTCCACCTCCACCGAGTGCTGTACCTGATTCCGTACTTTCTGAGGTGCTTTCACGTACAAGGGCACCACAACGGTCATAGAGTTTATATCCGCCACGGTCTATAAATACGGTTCCCTCCGTGCCATAAATAACTGTTCCTCTTCCTTCTCCGGAGTATGTACTGTAATTATTCCTGCTCTTCCCATCCCATTTTATCACGCTCCCGTTTTCGTAAATAAAGGTAGCATCCATAGTATCATACATAGTCCATCCATCATCAATGAAATGGCGTTTGGCGGCTTCCATTTTCACTTTCAGGGGATGTACAACCTGGAGTGCCCAGCGGGCAATATCCAGTTCATGTGTGGCATTATTACCGGTTTCAGCAGTTCCGTAATCCCAGCCATACCAGTGCCAGTTATAATCCCATGTGTTGTGACGATAGGGTTTTCTGGGTGCAGGTCCCTGGTAAAGATCCCAGTCGAGTCCTTCAGGGACATCAGCTATAAAAGGATTGACGACTCTTCCTCTGCAATTATTGTAAAAAGCAACTGCTTTGTATGCTTGACCAATTACTCCATTATGAATATCATTAATGATCTCAATGGATGGCAGCGCGGATCTCTGTTGATTTCCCATCTGTATGATCTTTCCATATTTCTCCTGGCAC
Organism: uncultured Bacteroidaceae bacterium; assembly: GCA_964426915.1. Lineage (GTDB taxonomy): Bacteria > Bacteroidota > Bacteroidia > Bacteroidales > CAYRTD01. The sequence continues at coordinate 1,166 of CAYRTD010000219.1, forward strand.
TTAATAAGTATTTCACCTTCATATGGATTATGAGTGGCGGGTTTCTCAACATATACATGTTTACCTGCCTGAACGGCCATCCATGTACCCGGGGCATGCCAATGATCGGGTGTGGCATTGATGATGGCATCCACTTCAGGATCTTCATAAATTCTTCGAATATCATTTTCCAGTTTGGGTTCATAATCCAGTAGCTCTGAAAAAGTTTCTGCTGCTTTTTGTCTCTGACTTGTCATTACATCACACAGATAAGATAATCTGACATTGCTCTTTTTCATTGATAAAGGTTCTGTAAAACCACCCAACCTTCTTCCCAGCCCCATGATGGCAACATTAATGCGATCGTTGGCTCCGGGTATCCTCCGGTAACTTTTAGCAGACATGGCTCCTGCTTTACTAACCAATCCAACTCCAGCCGACCCAACGGCAACTTTTTTAATAAAATCTCTTCTACCTTGTTTTGACTCCATAGGAATAATAATTTTTTATAATATTTACTAAAAGATTTTTCAAATATACTACTTTTATCTATTCCGATTTTTATATTGCTTTGGGATTGTTCTACTTTGATGTTAGAATTTTTGGAGCAACACAGAACCGAATGATAACGAGCTTCGCAACCGCACGCTGCCGCTGAAGCTTTAGAGTAGGCACCTAGCGCCTCCGCAGAGTAGCCTTCAGCGCCCGCGGAAAGCTTCATGCGAACGCGGTCACGCCTGTCCACGGTACTCCGGGAAATCAGTTCGACTAAATGATTTTGAAAACCAAAATCATAGTCTTACTGAGTATATCGGACATTTTGGACAGACTCTATTTAGTGTCTGTCCATAATGTCCAATATCTGCGTTGCTGCAAAAATTTTAAATCCTCGAATACATTAGTATACTGCGGTTTAAAATTTTTGCGCGCCTTGATCTTGAACATTATGTTCCGATAGCTATCGGAACAGACACTCGACTTTATTGACGGACTCTATTTAATAGTAAAGGTTAAAACCTGCCCTTTTTCTTCCAAATCCTTTTTAAGTTTTTCATAGGGAATATCCTGCACGGGCACATTTTCGTCAATAGCAATTGCTGCGGCCGCAGCTGCAGACTGACCGAGAATCATGAATACCGGTTCCATGCGGATTGATCCGTAGGCAATATGACTGGACGACAGGCAAACCGGTACCAGAAGATTGGTACATTCCTGTTTTTTAGGCACGAGCGATAAATATGAAATACTATAGGGGCCTGGAGGCTTTACTCCGATATCTCCTTCATTCTGGACAAATCCTTCCTTTGTAACATATCTTTGCACATTGTGGGAATCCATTGTATAGGATCCCATACCCACAGGTTTCGGCACTTCTCTTTCAAGTAAAGCATCTTTCTCGGTAGTCACGTATTCCCCAATCATCCTTCTGGCCTCGCGTATGTATAATTGATGAGGCCATCCGCCGTTATCAGTAAATTCATCAATGGGAAGACCCCATTCTGACATTTTTTCCCTGATCTCTGCCGGTACCCGGGGATCATTCCCTACAAACCAGAGTAACCCTTTTTGATAATTCTCATGTTCGCTTATTATTTTTTGCCTCTGCTCATATGAAGCTTCAGGATAATCATAATTCATACCGATATTATCACTGCTAAATGGCCCATGATTGTTGGTGTCGGTCTTTTTATTCGGAATAGGATCAAATTTCTGAAACCATCTTCTCCATCCCGCATCAAATACACGAAGTAAAAGCTCATATTGGGTAGAATCATAGTTTTCCGGCTTCGGAAAGGCTATCCGGTTTTCCGGATGATTCGACATACAAACACGAAAACAATAGGCCTGTACCTTTTTGTCACCCGTTCCGTTTTCACCCGGATATTCCGCGGATATTCTGGGCAGCAGTCCGCTGGACGGATCTCCGGGAATAATATAAGGATCAATGCTGTCAGGAAAAAAATGACCATGATGCCTGGCATCTTTCTGTACCCCATTCCAATTTTCCCCATAGATGTCATTACTTTCTCTCCCTACATGATAACTAATCCCGGCTGCGGCCATAAGATCCCCTTCATAGGTGGCATCGATAAAGATTTTCCCGCTGAACTTTTTCCCGTCAAGACTGCTGATGCTTAAAATTTTATTGTCTTCGACTTCAACTCCCGATTCCCGGTCGAGCCAGGTGTCCCTGAAGATTTTAATATCATTTTCAGAAATATAATCTTCAAAAACCTTTTCGGCAACGTGAGGCTCGAAAATCCACATGGTCCTGTTTTCTCCGTCAATGGCGGGAGTCCCCTGGCCTTTGTTACCATATTCATCCCGTTTCTGCCATTTCCAGGCTTCATCTTTGCTGTATTCTTTCCATATACGGTGATAAAAATTTCTTGATAAACCACCGATGGTTTCTTTTGTCCCGGAATCGGTCCATCCCAGACCACTTGCTGAAAGTCCTCCAAGATGTGTGTCGGGGCTGACAATTATTACAGAATTACCGTTTTGACTGGCTTCCGTTGCCGCTATAATGGCAGCTGAAGTACCACCGTAAATTATGATATCAGCTTCATAATTTTCGCTGTTGTTGTTACATGAGGATAAAATACCTGATAATGAAATTAACGCAATTAAGAAAGTTGATTTAAGGTTTTTACTCTTAAAATTAGGTGTATCCATATTTAAAATGTTAATTATTAATCATTTCCTTTTTTTAGTAATCTCTCATTGCACAAAGCTTCTCCTGACCCCATTTACCTCTTGCGAAGCCGGGAAGAGCGGAATCCACCCGATCCGGATCGGGCATTTTCCTGCGAGCATAACGCAGTACCGAGTGATAACGAGCTCACGCCTGTCCGCGGTACTCCGGGAAATACCGCTGATGAGATCCCTCGACTATCTCCCGAAAGCTTTCGGGACGGGATCAGTTCGGCTAAATGATTTTGAAGGCCAAAATCATAGTCTCACTGAATTAACCCTGAATGAGTAAAT
>CAYRTD010000220.1:0-4060 GCA_964426915.1 uncultured Bacteroidaceae bacterium
ACATGTTAACAAATGAAGGAACTATAAATCGAGAATATGGAAATTTACTTGAAATTCCAGATAATTTTCCAAAATACGTTGTAACAATGGATGAATTTACTGAACTATCAACACATAAGGGAATTAATCGAATGCATGTTAAAGACTTTTGTTTAAAAATGGTGTAACTGAGCATGAAGAAAACTACCTGCTAACGAATAAAGCATGAATTTGACGCATGAAATGCAACGATAAATTTATTAATGAGACGAATAAGATCTGATGTAAATTAGCATTTTTGGGGCGAGCATAACCCAGAACCGAGTGATAACGAGCTTCGCAACCGCAACGCGGTCACGCCTGTCCGCGATATTCCGGGAAATATCGCTTAAATTTATTACTGAATGAGTAAAGCGGACTTTATGGACAAACACAAAACAGATAAATATGGATTTTTCAAGTACAACAAATGGGATTTTACAAGGATTAACTACCTGGACACCAAAACTGACTAAATTGTCAGAAGATACAATTACGAATAAACGTAATAATCAAGGAAGGACAATAAAACAGATTCTGGGCCACATGGTAGATTCTGCATCGAATAATACACACAGGATTGTTCATTTACAATATCAGGACAGCCCTTTCAATTTTCCTAATTATGCTATCAATGGAAACAATGACAAGTGGATTGAAATTCAGAATTACCAGGGTGAGCATTGGGAAAACCTGATTCAACATTGGAAATTTATTCATATACATTTGGTACATGTTATAAAAAATGTAAATCATAACAAATTGGAAAATAAGTGGACATCAGAATCCGAATATGGAGATATCACTCTCAGAGATATGATTATCGACTTTTTGAGACATTTTAATTTACATCTTAGTGAGATTCAGGAATTAATTGATAAATAATCCTTAAAGTAAAAAATTTCATGAAAGCAGTTTTGTTTATTTCTTTTTTAGCAATTATATCAATTGATTTAATAGCACAATCAGAATCATATGAAGGTATGGTATTGATTCCAGGTGGCGAGTTCATAATGGGCAAAGACATGAAAAACGACCTGGGATATAGTCCTGCCCATAAGGTATCAGTAGATTCTTTCTACATGGATACATATGAAGTAACAAACAGGGATTATTTTAAATTTTGTCAGGAAACGGGCTACAAACTCCCTGAATTCTGGAACACTGATTTTTTTAAAAGCGGAGAGAAATACCTGGATTATCCGGTGGTTGGAGTAAATTGGTTTGACGCAAATAAATATGCTGAATGGGCAGGGAAAAGGCTGCCAACTGAGGCAGAATGGGAATATGCGGCAAGAGGTGGATTAGTGGATAAAGATTTCCCCAATGGTAATGAATGGACAAAAGAAAAATCACAACAAGATAGTTCAGGATGGAAAAATTTAATTGAACCTGTTGGTAAATACGAGCCCAATGGATATGTATTGTACGACATGGGTGGAAATGTTTGGGAATGGGTAGCAGACAGGTATTCAGAAACATATTATAGCGAAAAAGAATATGATAATCCAAAAGGACCAGATACAGGAGCAAACAAAGTAATCAGAAGTGGTAGTTGGCATTCTGGAAAAATGTGTAAAAAAGTTTTTTACCGCAAAGGATTAATTACCAGCTGGTGTGATTTCGCAGTAGGATTCCGCTGTGTTAAATAAGAGAGTAAAAGCCTTGATTTAAATAACGAAATTACCGGTTAATCATGGTAATCGTGAAATCAAGTAAACCATGGTTCAGCAGGCCTTGAGAATTTGAGAAATATGAAGTGGTGTAAGGTGGTCTTGCTAATCGCAGTTGCCGTGATTTTGGCCGTTTGTGTGGAGATGAGAAAAGATACATTGACCGATTGGCGGACAACTTTAATTGCCGTATTGAGTATTATTGCCGTTTTTGTCCTTAAGGACGGGGATATCGCCCATATCGCGGAAGAAAAGAAGGGGGATGAGCTCTACTTCACATCCGGATAAATTCAGAAGGAACTTTTCCAAAACGTGATTTAAAGGACTTCGTGAAATGGGAAACATTTTTAAAGCCTACCATATAGGTTACTTCACTGACATTATAGGTGCCCTGGGAAAGATAATCCAAAGCTCTTTTGAGCCTGATGCTCTGTATTAATTCATTAACTGTCATTCCGGTGATATTTTTCACTTTCATAAAAAGTTGACTTCTTCCGGCACCTACTTCTTTAGTCAGCATCCCGATATTCAATTCGGGATCTGAAAGATGCTCATTTACAAAAAGAACGATCTTCCCGACAAGAGGATCTTCCACTACTTTTTCAGCCTTTTTTTGTTCAATAAAAAGGTTTTCGGCAAAATTCTTTCGTAATTTCTCCTTCAGACTCAGTATATTATCAATTTTAGCCTCCAGAATGGTTGGATTAAAAGGCTTAAATATATAATCATCAGCTCCTGAATATAAGCCCTCGAGTTGACTCTTCTCGTTGGATTTTACCGTTAGCATAATGAAAGGGATATGACAGCTAAGCTTATTCGATTTTATCCTGGAACATAATTCTACACCATTCATGACAGGCATCATAACATCGCTAAGGATGAGATCAGGCATTATTTTTAGTGCTTTGATATATGCTTCCTTCCCATTGAAGGCTTTATAGATCTTGAACTTATCCTTGAGAACTGTACACAGAAAGTCATTTAAATCTACATTATCTTCGACTATGAGGATTCGAATACTTTTCTTATTAAGATTTTCACTGAAATCTTTACCGGAGCTAATGGATTGAGAAGGTGGATGAGTTGTAGAATACATCTTTTCTTTTATCGCCTGATTTGAGTTAGAGCCGGAATCAACCGGTAATACCACTTTAAAGGATGAACCTTCTTCCGTTTTACTATCAACAGAAATACGACCATTATGCAACTCAGTAAGTTCCTTAACGAGGGATAGACCAATTCCGGTACCAGGAATAACATTACCTTCTACGTTATGTGATTGGTAAAAAGGGTTAAAAATTCTCTTAATCTCCCGTTCACTTATGCCTTTACCGGTATCTTTTACAGTCAAGCTTATTTTTTGGGAATCATTATCGGAAAGTACAGAAAGCTGGACTTTTACAGTACCTCCTTCATCGGTGAATTTAACTGCATTAGAAATAAGATTACTAAGGATTTTATCTACAACAGATCCATCAAAAGAACATATGTAAGAACTTTCATTAGATTCAAATTTCAGGGTGATTGATTTACTTTCCGCGAAGGGTATAAATCGCTCTGTTATTTCTTTAAGGAATGAAATAATATCATCTGTTATTTTATGGAGGGTAAATTTACCTTCATCTATTTTTCTTAGGTCAAGAATCTGGTTTGTGAGATGATATAGTTTATCAGAATTTGATTTAATGATTTTCAAATATCCGGAATTTAAAGAGCTCTTTCCTGTCTTATCCTGAAGCATTTTTTCCAGAGGCCCCATAATTAATGTAATAGGAGTGCGAATTTCATGTGTGATCTTGGTGAAAAAATCTAATTTATATTGATCCAACTCGCGTTGTTTCTCCAGTTTCATAGTAGCCAGGCGGGCTTTGTTCTTTCTTCTTTCTTTTTTAAGTGCAATTTCACGGACTAATAAGATGCTAAGGATAAAAATAAGGGTGTAACCTGCGAAAGCCCATCCTGTTGCCCACCATGGAGGCAGAATTAAAAAACTAAGTTGTTTTCCATTTTCATTCCAAATGTTATTGCTGTTGGCAGCTTTTATGTTTAATGTATAGGTTCCGGGAGAAAGATTCAAATAGCTAACGCTTCTTCTTGTTTCCAGATAGTTCCATTCTGTATCCATACCCTCCAGTTTAACCAGGTATGTATTCTTATGCGATTTATAATAATCAAGTGCAGAAAATTCGACAAAAATACGGTTTTGATTATGCTTAAGTTTAATCATTCTCAGATTGTTCAGGTTAGAATCTGAGGGTTTTCTTTGAATTGTGTTATTATCATACTCAAAAATATTTTCGTTATTAATTTCCAAATTTGTCAATACAATCTCCGGAGGTTGATTATTAATTCCCATGGAAGAGGGATAA
>CAYRTD010000221.1:0-3946 GCA_964426915.1 uncultured Bacteroidaceae bacterium
GAGCATTTTTCCGGCGAGCATAACGCAGATATCGGACATTATGGACAGACACTAACTAAAACTTCTTAAACCCGATGATCTCCCTCACCTCCCTGACCGTTTTTACAGCACTTTCACGGGCCTTTTCTGCGCCCATCTTTACAACCTTCGCCAGGTAAGCATCATCATTAACAATGCTGTCTATCTTTTCCTTAAGCGGAGAAGTAAATGTAATGATATCCTCAGCCAGCTGTTTCTTCATATCACCGTAACGGATGTTGCAATTATTATAACTTTCCAGGAAATGCCGGTAGGTACTTTCATCCGACATAAGTTCCATCATAAAAAAGAGGTTTTTAACAGGATCTGTCATTTCCTGGTTAGGTTTTTCTGGTCCCGCATCGGTTACAGCCCGCATAACTTTCTTTCTGATGTCTGAGGGTTCCTCTGCCAGATAGATCCCGTTGCCCACAGATTTTCCCATTTTTCCTGTACCGTCAAGTCCGGGTACCTTTATTAGCTCTTTTCCAAAATTAAAAGGTTCGGGCATATTGAAATACTCAACTCCATACATATGGTTAAACCGTTTGGCAAACTTGCGGGTCATTTCAAGATTTTGTTCCTGGTCTTTACCAACAGGGACCTTATGAGCATTATGAATGATGATATCGGCTGCCATTAAAACCGGATAGGTCAGCAGGCCGGCATTTACATTTTCGGGCTGAGCCCTGACTTTATCCTTAAAGGTGGTTGTTCTTTCCAGTTCCCCTGTATAAGCATTCATATTCAGCAAAAGATACAACTCCGGAATTTCCGGAACATCGCTTTGTACATATAATGTGGATAATTCAGGATCAATCCCTGCAGCAAGATATTCTGCAAGTACCTGCCGAACGCTCTTATGAAGGTCTTTGGGAGTTGGATGGGTGGTAAGAGAGTGATAATCTGCGACAAAGAAAAAACATCTGTAATCATTCTGCATTTTTACAAAATTGCTTACGGCTCCAAAATAATTTCCGAGATGTAAATTGCCTGTCGATCTGATTCCGCTTAAAACTGTTTCCATTGTAGAAAATTTGAACCACAAAGTTACAATTGTTGAGGAAAAATTGTCCACCTAATGGAATTTTTATTTTAAAATGGAATGTATCCGGGATTTTTTATTACAACGCTTCACATACTTCACCCTCTTCTCATAACAATCAGCTCCAGGCTCTGCTCTCCTTGATTTTTTTTCCGTAGTTTTGTACCGGCATAAAAGACGGATCTGACATGCATGTTCTGCCAAAATGCCCAAAATCAGAAATTATGGAATCAACACGTCAGAAAAAAGTATCACGTCTCCTGCAAAAAGAACTTGGAAATATATTTCAGAAAAAGACCAATGAACTGGGTGGGAAAATGATTACGGTTACCACGGTTCGTATTAGTCCTGACCTGAGTGTGGCAAAGGTATACCTTAGTATCTTTCCAAAAAAGAATCATGGAGAGGAAAGTCTTGAACATATCCGGAACATGACGCCCCAGATCAGAAATGAACTGGGTAAAATTGTGAGAAATCAGCTCAGGATCGTTCCGGAACTGATCTTTTATATAGATGACAGCCTTGATTATATTGAAAACATTGAAAACCTCTTAAACGACTGACCTGATGCAATACGATCCTATTAAAAGAAGCCTTGGGAATGTTTTTAATAAACGACCCTTCCTGAGAGTTGTTTTTTACCGTCTTCTTGACCTTTTATTGCTCAGGACCTGGCATGTGAAAAAACAAATACGTAGCGTGAAAAGCTCATTGCCGGAAAAAGCGGAATTTCTGGATGCCGGTTCAGGATTCGGCCAGTATAGTTTCTTTCTGGCAAGGAAATTTCCCAAAGCAAAAATAACCGGAATTGATGTTAAGGAAGAGCAAATTGAAGATTGTAATTTATTTTTTAAACAAAAGGCACTCAATGACAGGGTGCATTTCAGGGTTGGAGATCTGACACGTTATACAGATCCCGGAAAATATAACCTGATACTTTCTGTCGATGTCATGGAGCACATTGAAGAAGATGTGAAGGTTTTCAAAAACTTTCATGAATCTCTTCAAAAAGGAGGCATCCTTCTGATTTCAACTCCCTCCGATCAGGGGGTGACAGACGTTCATGACGATCATGAAGAATTTTCTATAGACGAACATGTTAGAGATGGTTATAACAGTAAAGAAATAGAAGAGAAGCTCAAAACAGCAGGATTTGCAGATATTGAGGTAAAATATTCATATGGTAAGTCCGGTATAATTTCCTGGAAATTGTCCATGAAATACCCCATCAGCCTTGTGAATTTTTCAAAACTATTTTTTATCCTGCTGCCGGTATATTACCTGATTACATACCCTTTCTGCCTGATCCTTAATTATTTTGATACACATTCAGAGTACAAAACAGGTACTGGACTGATAATAAAAGCAATAAAATAATATTCTTTGAACCTTTCATTTTATATAGCGAAACGATATCTTTTTTCAAGAAAAAAAAGAAATGCCATTAATGTAATTTCCATGATTTCCGTCATGGGTGTTACTGTTGGTGTAACTGCTCTCGTAGTGGTTCTTTCTGTTTTTAATGGTTTCGATCATGTTATTAAGAGTTTGATAAATGCCTTCGATCCCGATATAAAGATTACCGCAATTGAGGGAAAAACATTTTTACCAAGGGACGCAGGTAAAACACTGGTAGCAGATCTCGAAGGAGTAAAAGTCGTTTCCGAGATAATGGAAGAAAATTCACTGGTAAGGTATGATGAAAAGCAATTTATTGCTACACTCAAGGGCGTTGATAATAAATTTATTGATGTTACCGGCATTGATACTATGATGCGGGAAGGCGATTTCTTACTTGAACAAAAAGGAAAACCTATGGCAATTGTAGGCCATGGAGTAGCATATAATTTAAGGATAGGCCTAAATTTCCTTCAACCACTGATTTTTTATGTCCCCCGGAGAACCGAAAACTATAGCATGATCAATCCTGAAAATTCTTTCAACAGGAAGGTGGTATTCCCTTCCGGTATCTTCAGCATTGAACAGGATTACGATTCACGTTATATTTTATTACCAATCCATCTGGTTCGCGACCTGCTTGAATATGATAATGAAGTAAGTTCCCTGGAAATAAAACTTGATGATAATGCAGATATAGATAAATTGAAAGAAAGAATAAGGGAAATTACCGGTGAAAGCTTCAGTGTTAAGGACAGATATGAACAGAATGAATTGTTCTACCGGATTATGCGTTCAGAAAAGTGGGCTACATTTATGATCCTCACTCTGATTCTGATAATTGCTTCCTTTAACATTATCGGCTCACTAACCATGCTCATCATAGATAAAAAGGAAGACATAGCCACCCTTAAGAACCTGGGGGCCGGCGATGGTCTGATACGAAATATTTTTCTCATGGAAGGATGGATGATCTCCATTATTGGATCTGTTCTCGGTGTCATTTCCGGAACAGTGATCAGTCTATTACAGGAACATTTTGAAATTATAAAGATCGGCGGTTCCGGCACTTTTGTCATCAGCGCTTATCCGGTTGATTATCAAATTCCTGACATCATTCTTATATGGGTCACCATTTTAATCATCGGTTTTCTCGCTGCTTATATCCCGGCAAGGAAAATCTCTGCTCAGGATCTTTCCCAGCATGATATGTAGGTCTAAAGCGCCTATTGGGATTATCCCACAGAAGGTGCTTAGAAATATTGTGTCAAAAAATACGCAACTTTTAGAAGAATAGTACTAACAAAACCCAACTGAGTTTTCAATTCTAATATTCCATAATAACTTTTTTCTCTTTAAAAATAAAAATATCCTGTCACCAGGCCACATCAGAACCCTGACAAGGGTTCAACTGGAATAGCCACGGGTTCAAACCTTTGAGTGTTCGAAACCTTGATTTAGTGTTATTCAAAAGAGAAGTTTTCT
>CAYRTD010000222.1:0-3759 GCA_964426915.1 uncultured Bacteroidaceae bacterium
CCTGAAATTACATCACCGTAGTGTTCTACTTCAAGGTTTCGAACACTCAAAGGTTAAAACCCGTGGCTACTATTATACAAGCCCGCCGGGCTTGTGGAAACATTCTTTTTATAAGATTTTTAGTGCGAAACTTAAGTTAAAAAATTTATAATTAATATTTAAAGCACATGTATAATACCATTTTTTACATCATAATAGCCATTCTTATTTCAGGTTTCATACTTGAACGCTGGCTGGATTATCTCAACCTCAAAAACACCAGTGATGAACTGCCGGCAGAGCTGGAAGATGTATATGAAACTGAAAGATACAAAGAATCACAGGCATATAAACGCACAAATAACCGGTTTTCCTTTCTTACCAGTTCATTTAATCTTGTGGTGATACTTTTGATGTTTTTTCTGGGGGGATTCGCTTATGTAAACCAAATTGCATACAGTCTGAGCGATAATTATATCCTGATTGCGCTCATCTTCTTCGGAATTTTGATGATCGCTTCCGATATACTGAACACCCCTTTTGACATTTATGATACTTTCGTAATTGAAGAAAAATACGGATTCAACAAAACCACGCCCAAAACCTATATTCTGGACAAATTAAAAGGATGGTTGCTGGGCGCAATCCTTGGAGGCGGTATTTTCGCTCTTATCATATGGTTTTATCAGCTTACAGGACAGAACTTCTGGATATGGGCATGGTTGCTGGCCTCTGTATTTATGATATTTATGACTATGTTCTATTCCAACCTGATTGTTCCTTTATTCAATAAGCAAACCCCTCTTGAAGAAGGAGAGCTCCGGAGTGCAATTGAGGATTTTGCAGAAAAAGCCGGATTCACCCTTATAAATGTATATGTTATTGACGGATCAAAGCGTTCCACAAAGGCGAATGCCTATTTTTCCGGACTGGGTTCCAAAAAAAGGATTGTCCTGTTCGACACCCTTATAAATGACCTGTCGACGGAAGAGATTGTAGCTGTACTTGCCCATGAGATCGGACATTTTAAGAAAAAACATACCCTGACCGGCACCATTATTTCCATCTTACAAACCGGACTCACCCTGTTTTTATTCTCTCTTTTTCTTAATAACCCGGCCCTTTCGGAAGCCCTGGGTGTACAGGAGCCTAATTTCCATATCTCATTGATAGCTTTTGGGGTGCTCTATACACCCATAACAATTATACTCGGACTATTCGTGAATCATTTCAGCCGAAAGAATGAATTTGAAGCAGACAAATTCGCTGCAAAAAAATATGATGCCAATGCTCTGATTTCAGCCCTTAAAAAACTAAGCAGTAAAAATCTGAGTAATCTGACACCCCATCCTCTTTACGTGTTTTTTCATTATTCACATCCACCTCTTCTGAAGAGGGTGAGGGCTTTGAAGGAGTGGACATAAATATCCAGACTCTATTTAGAAATAAGGTCAGGCAGACTATCCCCCTCAGGGATAAAATCCATTGAAACCGAATTAACACAATGCCGGGTGTTTTTTGGAGTATATCCCTCTCCTTTAAATACATGACCGAGATGCCCGCCGCAATTAGAACAGATTATTTCGGTTCTCCTGCCATCGGCATCGGCTTTATGGGTAACGGCCCACTCTATTTCATCATCAAAGCTGGGCCAGCCACAATGTGAATCAAATTTATCTGCCGATTCATAAAGAGGTGCATTACATCTTTTGCATATATAAGTTCCTTTTTCTTTATGTTCATTGAATTCTCCCGACCATGGGCGTTCTGTACCTCTATTTATAATTACGTATTCTTCAAATTCTGTAAGTTTATTGAATTTTTCACTCATGACTTTTGGTTTGTTAATGGTTTCTTCATTGTCCTTGTTCTCAGGACTCTGACATCCGCCAAATTGCATTCCTATAATAAAAAACATTGCTATCGTCACAATTTTCTCCATGATTCCTTTATTTTCTTTATAACAAAGAAAACGCTATTTTGATCAATTAAATTGCTGTGCCCCCTTCAAAACACTTCTGCTATAAAGTTGTTGTATGAAGATGATGATTCATTTTTCAAAAGAACAAAAGACGGGAATAAAAATGTATATTAAAGATCTGTATAAGAATAAAAAATCTGATATTAAAAGAGGATGGGTTATCGTTTTTCTGATTACTCAGGTATTATCAGGCGGATTATCACTTTCTGCCCAGAAAACCGGGGCAGATTCTGTAGCCCTGGCCCTGATAATGACCGATTCGGGAGAACGGGTAAACCCTCCCTATGTTTATCTTGATTGCGATGAGTGTGATTACGATTATATAAGAAGCGAACTAACCTTCGTGAATTATGTTCGTGATCCGAAAATGGCAGACATTCATGTCTTTGTCACGGATGAAAATATCACGGGAGGGGGGAAGGAATTTCAATTTTCATTCATTGGCCGCCGGGATTTCGAGGGCACAGAATACAGCATGAAACATAAGGTGAACAGGAATGCAACGAAAACTGAAGAACGGAAAGCCCTGGCACGTTTTCTCACTCTGGGTTTTGCGTCCTATATGTTACAAACGCCTCTGGCAAATCTTTTTTCCGTCTCCTATATTGGTGAAGATTACGGGAGTAAACAACAGGGGATAGAAGATCCCTGGAATTATTGGGTGTTTCAGGCTTACATTGGCAGCATAGAGATGGAACTCGAATCCAATAAAAGTATATTTGATTCCCGTTGGGGATTTTATGCCGATCGTGTAACAGATAAGTGGAAATTAAGGATCAGGCCATATTTCAATTTTGACAGAATCAGCATACAAACCTCCGAACGAGACGAACCGGTTATAAGCAAGCAACGCCGACACGGCCTGGACAGTTATGCCATTTTGAGTATTAATGATCATTGGTCAACAGGGATTTTCGGCACATATCGCACATATAACGGCGCAAACCTGAAACATGAAGCGATGATGAGTCCGGGTATCGAATACAGTCTGTTTCCCTATCAGATAGCAACAAGGAGATCCATAACCCTCACCTATAATATTGGTTTTGGTTATAATGATTACTTTGAAGAAACTATTTATAATAAAACGGAGGAAGGCCTGTTTAATCATCAGGTGAAGGGGGAAGTCAGTATTCAGCAACCCTGGGGGAATATTGAAACGGGACTTGTGGGTTCTCAGTATTTTCATGACCTGTCAAGAAGAAGGATAGAATTTTTTGGCCAGACTTCGGTAAGATTATTCAAGGGCTTCTTTCTCAGTTTCCAGGCTGAGTATAACGTTATCAGGGACCAGATATCTTTGCCCAAAGGGGAAGCTTCACTGGAAGAAGTTCTGCTGAAACAGCGTGAACTGGCTACCGATTTTTCCTTCTCCAGTTCAATAGCTGTCAGTTATACCTTTGGATCAAAATATGCTAATATCGTTAATACACGTTTCTGATCCCGACATAAAGAGTACGCAATCTCCCGGCGAACATATCTCCATAGCCGGATAAAGAACAGTTTTCGACACATTGGTCATAATGTAAGTATAAAAGATGTGAAGTTTCATGGTACACGAAAAGTTATGATTTTATATCTCTTTATGACGAAAACATCAATCTTTTCATCTCACAATTTTTGTTCGGACTTGAAGGAGAGAGAGGTTTCTCCCTCAAATCCTCCGCATTCTGTCACCGGAGCTTTAGCATAGGTGACTATCGCTCCGGATTTTCAGTCGAAATGACATTCATTCCGGTCAATAGGAGTGAGGAAAAGAAAAACCCCGGCGGCAATGGAATATTCCTAATTATTCAGGC
>CAYRTD010000223.1:0-3733 GCA_964426915.1 uncultured Bacteroidaceae bacterium
GTACTTGTAACCCTTTGTTGTCTTGCTTTGAATAGTAGCCATAATTGGTATATACGTGTGATATATACATGCAATTATATGCTATTTTTTAAAGGGCTGCTGCAAGGCCTCTGATATTAATCCCAGGGAATGGCTAACGGACGTTTTTAAGCGTATCCCGGAATATAACAACGACTACGATCTGGATCTTGCAGATCTCCTGTCTAACAATTGACAAGAATCCAAAAAACTCAAATAAACTTCGATAAAAGTCAACGAAAATCCGGAAATCTTTGTAATTATTCCAATGAATCCTTGAGAATTTTTGATCTTTTCAAAACGTATCCGGCCGAATGCTTACAAACATTGGGCAGTTAAGTGGATAGGCAATTATTTAATTCGGGTGCTTATATTTCCTTCCATCTTTTTTGTACTTCTCTTAACAAATTCCTTGAAAACACTAGCCCAATCCCTAAAACACCTCCCAGTAATATCCAAACCATAAGTATTAATGAACGCTTGGGTTTTGACTTTTCAACAGGTATAGATACTTCTTCAATCACTGAAAATACAGGGGTGTCCTCCTTAACCTGAATCCTTGCTTGCTCAAGCTGCTTCGCTAATTCTGAATAAACTTCAAAGGCGAGCTGGTATTCGTTTTCCAATCTTTCCTCTTCTGTTCGGGCTATGGCACTGGTGATGTTCTTATTGGCATCTCTGTATGCAGCCAACCTTTTCTGTGCATTCTCAAATTCAATCTTTGTTTCCTTGTAACGATCCTCTATAAATGCAAGTTGTGCAGTTGCCTTTTCGATCCTGAATTGAGTGATATAGTCCTGGAGCTGTTTTTGTGCTTTTTGCGCAACCTGGGCAGAGAGTTCTGCCTGGTGAAAATGGCTGCTCAGGGTGATGTATCCGTCTTTATCATTAACATTTAAAGATAATTTTTCCCCAATCTTCTTTCGAATTTCATTCTGGTCTTTTGAAATACGGATTGTTTCAGATTCCAGCCTCACTGGCATTTCCTCCTCTTCTCCCCGTATAGCTTTCAGAATAACCCCGGGAAGACCAATGGTGTATTTCTTCATTGCGGAGAATATACCGGGATTGTAATAATTCTGATAGTACTCAAATAACGAAACCTCCTCTTCTATCTCCTCAAACCGGTATTTGGTATTCATAATCTCCAGCTGAAAAGAATTACTGCTCACGATTTGCGGATAGAGCATAGGTGAGATTTCATTTCCACCCATGTTCATATCCAGGTTAAATCCAGCCAAAGAAGCCAGCGATGATAATCCGCCCATTTTCGCAGAGGGATTGTTGATCTGGGGAACCATGGTGGTGTTCGCAGTATACTCTTTTGGACTAAAAATGGCAATGAATATACCTAGTACGGTGAAAATAAGGATTGTCTTAATAACAGTCCTTCGGCCATCCCATAGTGTCCTGGCAAGTGCGATAAGATCTATTTCATCTGAATCGACCCTGGCTTTATCATCGTTTTCTGATACTGACATAGCTGAATATTTTATAAAAAGGAATTAATTGTAACTGCACTTTTTATGGGTTCATAAGCGAACTTTAAACCTATGAAAAACTGCATTTCATTTATTAAATATTTTGACGGGCTATAACTAATAATCCGGGCAAAAATAATATTTTATAATATCATCTTGAAGTGTAAATAATTAAATTAATGATTAATTCAGTTTATTTATTGAATAAAAACTGATTATTATGAAAAGTATTGTGAGTATTCCGGAGTAAATTGTGAGATTCGCTACGCAGATTTCAATCCTAAAACCCTGGTTTCAATCTTATAATCTTCTGATTTGTTTATGGATTCATTGAGATCTTCTTGAACTGCATTTTTAAATTCCCTCTTCTTTACACACCCCCTCATATTCCTCCTCAAATAAAACTCCCCATAATTCCAAACAAACAACGCAAGCCCAACTACAACCGCCAGACTTAAATATTCTGATAGAAATTTTGAAGTTACCAGACTGATAACGAAAAATCCAACAGAATAGGCAATGAGTATAAGCGTAACAGCCTTGTGTGAAAAACCAAGTTTAATATAGGTATGGTGAATATGTTCCTTCCCGGGATAAAACGGCGAACGTCCCTTTAGAATCCTTTTGATAAATACATGGATCATATCGAACATGGGAACAATGATCAGGGAAAAGGCTGTAACCGGACTAATAGTGATAACCTGTGCTACTTCGTGATGTCTTAACTGCATAAACCGGATAAGGGAAATGGAAATCACCATGCCCAAAAGCAAAGAGCCCGAGTCGCCCATAAAGATCTTAAAGCTTTTACCCCATACATTGAAAATAAGAAAGGCAGACAGGGCAAGGATCATCGGTAAAGTTAATATCAGGTAATTGATATGACCGGTACTGTAAAATACCCACGACAAAACAGAGAGAATAAATATCCCTAATCCACCTGCCAGACCATCAACTCCGTCAATAAGATTAACGGCATTTAAAATGGCCAGTATTGCAAATATGGTGATGATATAAGAGAATATGCCACCCATATGGGTGATGCCTAAGAAACCATGCAGATTAGTGATCGCTAAGCCCTGTGAAAACGCTATTACCGTTGCCAGAATTATAAATACAAACATTTTCAGGGAAGCTCTCAGATCCACAAGATCATCTACAAGACCAATAATAAATATGGCAAGTATTACCAAAGATACCTTCATCGATTCCATGTACCCAACATATCTGAGCAACAAAAAAGATATCATAAAACCTGCATAGATCGCTACTCCTCCAAGCGCCGGGACTGGTATGGTGTGAGAGGACCTCTGATTAGGGATGTATACCAGCTGTAATTTTCTTGCAAAAGTAGTGATTACAGGTACCGACATCAATGTGATAATGAAACCCTGTATCAGAAAAAACCAATACCAGTAAGAAACACTGTCAGCCATGAAAAACAAAATAAAGGTACCTGATTGAGGAAAATTAATCCAATTCATTTAATCTATGAGTTTAATTCTATTGTATGCTGATGTTATCTTTAGCTTTATAGTTGCTTTTTTATCTTTTTTCTTCTTGTTAATAATGTCCATGTTCAATGAAAAAAGTTGCAAATGTACTCCCCGAAAAAGAAAAAACAAACACAATTCAACAATGAAAGCCTTTTTTCAAGCCATTGCCGGTCAGGATATGTCTGCCATTTTTTGTCATTTTTTCTCTCGTCGTTTTTTTTTGCAGGACCTATTAAAATTCTATTTCAAAATTGATCCTTAAAAACACTTTATAACTTGTCTTCCGGCCACATGATAAAACAGATATACCAAAAGCACATTAAAAACCACTTCCCGACCTCCAGTTTTTAATCCACCGAATCATAAAACCAACATTATTTCCGTAAAAACCGCCGTTGTCCAGACCAATATCAAAATGTAAGGCTGAATCCTTCAACAATACATCCTCCTTCGAAAAATTCAACAGGAACATATTATCTCTTCGGTAGGGCTCAAACTCAGCTCCATATCTCCCCTTATTAACCGCATGGGAGTATAGGAATTTATATTGCATGAAACCAAGGTCTCCGCTAAAACCAATATGTACAGCCCTTACCCGGTTATTGATGATCCTCCCCGGATCTTCTTCCGTACTGTGATACAGGGGTGAAGTGATCAAAGGAGTTCCGATGGTCCGGAGATGTGAAGTCCAGCCCATCAGATAAAGGTAATTCCGGAAATAATCATCTCCTCCTGTAG
>CAYRTD010000224.1:0-3726 GCA_964426915.1 uncultured Bacteroidaceae bacterium
GTGATTCTGTCGACTACAGCCTGAAGAAAATCGCATCGGACAGACTGGGTGAGATAAGTCAGGTAATAAAAAGTGGGGATCGTTTTTTTACATCAGGCCTTGCAGAAAACCTCAGTGAGACTCTTGATGTTGCTGTTGCTCCGGTATTGATGTCGGAAGGAATGGCAGTGGCTGGTGGAGGACAGAAAAGAATTAATACTGCAGTTATTATCGGTGTTGACAGTAATTTTAACCTTATGGCCGGGGCAGGGAACTATTATTCCAGGCTCTCGGGCGATCAGGTTATCCTGAGTAAAAATGCTGCCGAAAAGCTCGGGGTAAATATTGGAGATGAAATATTGCTTCGAATACGCAAGGCAAGTCTTATCCCTTTGAACGCTCCTTTTGTTTCCGACAGGGAAAACACTGTTACGGCAAGACTTGAGATCATTGATATCGCAGGAAGAGAAACTCTGGGTACTTTCAATCTTAAAAATTCCCAGATGGCTCCCTTCAATGCCTTTATATCACTTGAAAGATTAAATGAAATGATGGATCTGGAGAACAGGTCTAATCTGATGCTGATAAAATCGGATGAAGAAATCAATACGGATAGATCATTGGATGCCATTTCAAGTAGCTGGGATCTGAAAGATGTTTCCCTGAATATTGAAAAACTGGAAGAAAGAAATGAAATTGAGATATCAAGCGAAAGGGTATTTGTAGATACCCAAACCGCTGAAATAATAAAAGAAACAGAGGGATTTACCTATTCTGTACTCACCTATTTCGTAAACGGCATTTCCTCTAACTCCGCTTCAACTCCATATTCTTTTGTCTCCAGCCTTCCTCAGGAAATGCTGAAGGAAAATGAGGTGATCGTTAACAAATGGCTGGCCGATGATCTTGGTTTAAAAGCAGGTGACAGTATAATAATGAAATATTTTATTGTCGGTCCGCTCAGGGAGTTGCAGGAAGAGGAATCGGCCTTCATCGTAAAATCAGTTGTAGAAATGAAAGGCAGATTTGCCGACAGAAATCTGATGCCTCACCTGCCGGGGCTTTCAGATGCGGGAAATTGCCGTGACTGGGAAACCGGGATCCCCATCGATCTGGAAAAAATAAGAGACAAGGATGAGGATTACTGGGATGAATGGAAAGGTACCCCAAAAGCTTATATCTTTCTTCCCAAAGCAGTGAAACTATGGCAGAATCGTTTTGGAATTTATACGGCCTTCCGTTTTGAGGCAGAAAAAATTTCAACCGAAGATCTGGAAACTGCTTTGTTAACAAAATTAAGTCCTTCAGACCTGGGTTTTGTAGCTAAAAATGTGAAATCACAGGCCGAAAGAGCAGCGGAAGAAGGAGTGGATTTTAGTCAGGTTTTTGCAGGATTGAGCTTTTTTCTGTTAGCTGCCGGAATACTTTTAGTAGTACTGTTATTTCTTCTGAACCTTGAATTCAGGAAGGAACAGCTGCTTACACTCTCGGCACTGGGCATTCCGCATAAAAAAATCCGGTATATTATCCTCATTGAAGGATTAATAATAGCCATTCCCGGCACTCTTTTTGGACTGCTCCTGGCAATCCTGTATAACGAAGCAGTATTTTCAGCCCTGAACGGAATATGGCAGGATATAGTGCGAACCGAAATGCTTGCTGTTCATATAAGTGTAGTAACACTACTTGAGGGCTTTTTTGCCGGCATAACTATAGCATTTGCAGCTATCTATCTACCTCTAAACAGATTCCTGAACAAGAATCTCAAAAAGATCAAAGTTGAAAAAATTACCTCAGGAAGCAGCAAGAGTAAAAGGATCTACAGCCTGATTTTCCTGATCACAGGGATTATTGCCATTGTTTTGACAGGACGGGAAATAATCAAAGGAAAAGGAGAAAATGCCTCAATATTTTTTCTTGCCGGAGGACTTTTACTTATTTCAGGTATATCTTTTTTCAGGTTTTATCTTATTCGTCTGAGTGAAAGATCTTATGAAACATTTCATTCTGCCCGGTTAAGTCTGAAAAATGCACTCCGGAATACCGGAAGAAGCATGTCCATAGTTATTCTTTTTTCCCTTGCCACTTTCCTGGTGATCTCGACCGGAAGCAATCGTAAAGATCTTTTTATCAATGCTGAAGATCCATCCAGCGGCACCGGGGGATTTCTTTTTTATGCTGAATCCAGTGTTCCGGTTCTACAAAATCTGAACCAGTCTGATAAGCGCTTTGAATACGGATTAAGCGAGGATTATGATATCATTCAGTTCAGAAAAGCTGAGGGGGATGATGCCAGCTGCCTGAATCTTAACAGAATTCAGAATCCGGTAATTATCAGCATCAACCCGGAGCAACTCAAAGGTAGGTTCAGTTTTCAAACCCGCACCGGATATCTTGATGAAGATCAGCCCTGGTCAGCACTCGAAAAGAACCTTCCGGCAAATCTGATCCCGGCAATTGCTGATGAGACAGTGATCAAATGGGGGCTTGGGAAAAAAGTCGGGGACACACTTCATTATACCAACTCAATGGGAGAACCCATGAACCTGCTGCTTGTGGGAGGTCTGGCACCCACAATATTCCAGGGAAAGGTGATTATCTCCAACAAGTATTTCCTGGAAAATTTTCCCGAAAGCAGTGGTACATCTGTATTCCTTATTGAGGGTGAACCCAGCGACAGTTCGATGATATTCACCGAACTTAGTCGTGGTCTGAGGGATTATGGAATAGAAATAGAACTCAGCGCCAGCCGACTGGCAGAATTTAATTCCGTAACCAACACCTATCTTTCCATTTTCCTGGTGATGGGCGCTCTCGGTCTTTTGCTTGGTACTATTGGGCTGGGAATTGTTCTGTTCAGAAGTATTCTTGAGCGCAAAAATGAGATAGCCCTGATGAGAGCAGTAGGATTCAATAAAAAATTCATAAGAAGAATCATTAGCCGGGAATACAATTTCCTGCTTATTTCAGGCATCGGGATTGGATTTATTACTGCGGTTATCGCCACATTGCCCTCAATCATGAGTCCGAATACAGGCATCTCTTTCCCCAACCTCATCATTCTTTTACTTATCCTCTTCCTCAACGGCTGGTTCTGGACATTTCTGATGACATCACTGGCCTTGAGAAACAAGAAAATTTATGAAGCACTGCGAAATGAGTAGAACCCCGAAAAGCATCTGCTTCTGATCTTCCATTTTTTGGGCCCGCCAAAAAATACCCTGTGCCCCAACATCATGAAATCCTGGTTTTCTTTATTCCTCTGGTACCCTTTGAAAATAAGGGTACTCATTGTTTCAAATATTTTTAGGATTTTTCACCCTAGCATTGTCTTTAATTGACGCCTATACCTTTCAGGACTAAAACCATCTCAAAATCCCAAAAAAACATTTACATTTTAACATTTACTTTACACTAAATGTAAACTCTATCCTCAAACGTTAACCTGGCGGTCAAAAAATGTCCAATTTTTTAGAAATCTCACACAGGGCTGCACCCTGTGCTAATGATTGTGCCCCGGTTGGGCATGCGCGTCAACTTAAGGATATAATATTTGGTTGTTGTAAGAAAGTCAGTCGTTTATATTTATCTTAGGTGCAGTATCTGGCTAGTTGCTTTTTTGTACTGATTAGATTTTGAGTGTTATTGATACGATTTTTCGGATAAGCATTTTCGGACTTGACGGAGAGAGAGGTTTCTCCATCGGGGATTTTGCCAGGGCAAAACCCCCTCTGTCGAAATGACAAC
>CAYRTD010000225.1:0-3577 GCA_964426915.1 uncultured Bacteroidaceae bacterium
TTTTCATCAGCTCTTATACCCAAACCAAATCCATTCAGAAAACCCCGCCCTTATCCCCGGCTGAACCGGAAAAAGTGGGTATGTCGCCGGAGAGACTTGACCGCATTGACCGGATGTTAAGGGAAGCAATTGCAGAGGATCAGATTCCCGGCGCTGTTGCGCTCATTGCCAGGAATGGTCATATCGTTTACCACAAGGCCCTGGGAATGGCCGATGTTAAAGAAGGAGAAAAGCTGGAAAAAGATGATATTTTCCGGATCGCCTCCCAAAGCAAAGCCATTACTTCAACTGCTGTTATGATGCTGTGGGAAGAAGGAAAATTCAAACTGGACGATCCTGTCTCCAAATATATCCCGGAATTTAAAAATCCGCAGGTTCTGAAATCCTTCCGGTACAGCGATACCAGCTATACTACCATCCCTGCCGCAAGGGAGATCTCCATACGGGATCTTCTTACCCATACCTCCGGAATCGGTTATGGGATGATTGACAGGGATGAACGATTTCAAATGATCTATAAGAAAAATGGCATTATCGATGCTTTTACCGCTGAAGATATAACAATTGAAGAAAACATAAAGAAACTGGCAAAATTGCCTTTGCATCATCATCCCGGAGAAAAATATACTTATAGCGAAGGTTTAGATGTATTGGGTTATTTTATTGAAATTATGTCGGGTATGAAATTTAATGTATTTTTGCGTTCACGATTATTTGATCTGCTGGGGATGGATGATACCTGGTTTTATCTGCCGCAGGACAAGGCCAACCGGCTTGTTCCCGTTCAGACAAAGGAAAATGATAGCTGGGTAAAATATGCGAATCCTCTCTACGATGTGAATTACCCGGTAAAAGGAGCAAAGAGCTTTTACGCCGGAGGCGCCGGACTATCCAGTACAGCTAAAGATTACGCAGTGTTTCTGCAAATGTATCTGAATGGGGGTGAGTATAACGGGGTAAGGATATTAAGTCGCACCACCGTAAGGACTATCATGGCAAACCAGATAAATACACTTTGGGACGGAGATTCATACTACGGCCTGGCATTTGGTGTGGTCAATGAGAAAGGGGAGGCACTGGGAGGAATTGGAAGTGAAGGTACTTTTAACTGGGGCGGATATTTCAATACGCAGTATTTTGCCGATCCCAAAGAAGAAGTGATTGGAATACTGATGAAACAAACACAGGGAGGCATATCTGAGCAAACAGGCTGGAAATTCAGGCTGCTTGTCGGGCAGGCCATTGACGATTGATCAAAGGCCGGTATCTTCGATTAAATCATCTATATCTTCTATTCCTACAGATAATCTTAACATTCTGTTGTTTAGTCCTGTACTTATCTTCATTTCATCTGTATATTCAGCATAAATTGTTGACCAGGGATGAATGATGAGACTTTTATTGTCATTGAGATTGGTAGCTCTTCGGATAATCCTCAGTTTGTTCATAAATTTGAAGCATTCCTCCTGTGAAGAAAGTTCAAAGGTGAGTATGGTTCCCGGGACAGAGCTGAACTGTTTTTTAGCGAGATCATAAAATTTCGAATCAGGAAGCCCCGGATAATTCACCTTCTTCACCTTTTTTGATGATTTCAGGTAGTCTGCTATTTTCATGCAGTTATGGTACGATCTTTCAACTCTCAGATCCATGATATCAAGACCCAGACTTTGCATTTGTGCTGTGTGTGGAGAAAGCGCAGGTCCCAGAGTGCGGAAGATCTCTTTTCGTTGTTTTGCAAGAAAGGCATTTTCCCCGTATTTTCCTGTAAATTTTTGTAAAGCCGGTACTTTCTCCCAGTCTGTGATGCCGTTATCGATAATCACCCCGCCAACAGATGTGGCTCCTCCCGACATGAATTTTGTACTCGACAATACTTCGATATTTACACCCTGGCTTTTTGAGTTGAATACATTCAGAGGAGTGATGGTGCTATCAACGACAAGTAAGATATCATGTTCATCAGCAATTTGCCTTATCTTTTCGATATCTGCTATCTCAAGTTGTGGATTGGTAACCGTTTCAAAGAAAATGAGACGGGTATTTTTATCAATGGAGCTCTTGATTTTCTCCTGGTCCAGCATATCGGTAAATCTGCATTCGATACCCAGGCCTGGCAAGGTTTCTTTCAGGAGTCCGTAGGTATGTGCAAATAATTTGGAAGAGCTGATGATATTTTCTCCGGGCTTTACCAGAGAAAGCATTGCCGAGGTAACAGCGGCCATTCCTGAAGACATAGCTATTACGGCATGAGCATCTGTTATATTCTTAATTTTTTCTTCGAAATATTCTACACTGGGATTTGTAACCCTTGAGTAGCTGTGTGCTTTTTTACGATCCTGAAAAGCAGCCGCAATATCTTCGGCCGAATCAAACTCAAATGCAACACTGTCATAAACCGGGAAATTCAGTGCATTATGAGCATCTGATTTCGGAAATGGAGTATTCAATGAACGGGTTGTATAGCCTGGTTTTTTCTTTTTCATCTTTTTTTTATAAATATAAAATATAATCCATCAGTCCGAATCGTTTATTTTCATTATTTTCATGTCGTTAGAAACCAAACTTCAAAATACTATAGTCATGAAAAGACGAGATTTCCTTCGTAATTCAACCCTGGCAGCCGGTGCAGCTTCAGCTTTTACCCTGAATAATGCTTTTGCTTCTTCACAAGGAGAAGTGAAATCAAAGGGCGAAACCTTTAATCTTCTTTATGCACCTCATTTCGGGATGTTCAAAAATCTTTCCGGTGAAGATTTGGAAGATCAGCTTAGGTTTATGTATGATGAAGGATTTCGCGCGCTGGAGGATAACGGAATGAAAAACCGCAGTATTGAAGACCAGGATCGCATTGCCAAAACCATGGAGAAACTGGGCATGAAAATGGGGGTTTTTGTTGCCCATAAAATATATTGGAAAGAACCCAATCTGGCAAGCGGCGATAAAGATAAGAGGGAAGAATTCCTGTCACAAATAAAAGAATCTGTTGAGGTTGCCAAAAGAGTAAATGCAAAATGGATGACCGTTGTACCTGGTCATGTGGACCTGCGTCAGGATATGGGGTACCAGACGGCCAATGTGGTTGAGTCATTGCGCCGGGCCAGTGAAATTCTGGAGCCTCACGGACTGGTAATGGTCCTGGAGCCTCTGAACTTTTTTAATCATCCGGGTTTGTTCCTGAAAAAAATAGCACAGGGCTATGAAGTTTGCCGTGCAGTTAACAGTCCTTCCTGTAAAATATTGTTTGATATTTACCATCAGCAGATTCAGGAAGGCAATCTTATCCCGAATATTGACAAAGCCTGGGACGAGGTAGCGTATTTTCAGTGCGGTGATAACCCCGGAAGAAAAGAGCCCACCACCGGTGAGATCAATTACCTGAATGTATTTAAGCATATTTATGAAAAAGAAGGGGGAAGAGAAATGATAATAGGGATGGAGCACGGCAATTCAAAACCCGGTAAGGAAGGAGACAGGGCGGTCATCGAGGCTTACCGGAAGGTGGATAGATTTGCTTAGGCGATTCCGGTCAATAGGAGTGAGGAAAAGAAAAACCCCGGCGGCAATAAAATATTTTTAA
>CAYRTD010000226.1:0-3523 GCA_964426915.1 uncultured Bacteroidaceae bacterium
CCGGAGTTATACGAAGCCTATATATTGGAGCGTCATCAGGAAATTATCGATTTTATCCATGAAAAGGGAGGAAAGGTAAAGCTGCATATCTGCGGAAATATTACCCATTTACTTCCTCTTTTAAAAAACCTGAAAGTTGATATTCTGGACCTGGACTGGCAGGTAGATATGGACTATGCCTATAATGAAATGGGACACGATGTTATTCGTTGCGGGAATATTAATCCGGTTGAAATTCAGGAACTTTCAACAGAGCAACTTGCTGATAAAACAAGGGATATGATTCAAAAAGAAAAAGGCAGAAAATATATTTTATCGGGTGGATGTGAGATTACTCTGAATACCCCTCCGGAAAATCTCAAAGTAATGAGTCAAATTCGGTATGGAAAGAAATAATATTCCAGCTCATGGCCGCGACTCCGCAAAGTAGCTTCAGTGCTCGCGGAAGTGAAGAACCCTGATAGGGGTTCAATTGGAATAGCCATGGGTTCAAGCCTTTGAGTGTTCAAAACCATCTGTTATACACTGCCGGCAATGCATTACCGGAATACAATTAAACAAGGTTTCGAACACTCAAAGGTGCAAACCCGTGGCATTTGGGCAGCATTATGAACAGCTACCACTTATAATTATTTTAAATACCATGAAACAAGTCTTATCTTTACAGTTAAATTATAATTGAAAATATAATGACAAGCAATAAGGATATCAGATGGGAACAAAGATTTTCGAATTTTAAGAAGGCATTAAAAAAACTTTCTGAAGCTATTGCATTTATTAAAAGGGATTTAGATAAACAAGAGGAAAATACAGAAGATATTTTAGAAGGAATTCTAAAAGAAGGCTTAATTCAACGTTTTGAATATACTCACGAATTAGCCTGGAATGTAATGAAAGATTTTTTATCCGAAATAGGCGATGTTAAAATATATGGCTCAAAAGATGCAACCAGAGAAGCGTTTAAAGCCGAATTAGTGTCTGTCAATAGAGTCGGGTGTCTGGATCAGAATGTTCGAGATCAAGGCGCGCAAAAATTTTAAACCGCAGTATACTAATGTATTCGAGGATTTAAAATTTTTGCAGCAACGTAGATATCGGACATTATGGACAGACACGAATTAATTGAAAATGGGGATGTAGGGATGGAAATGATTAAAAGTCGGAATAAATCTTCTCATACTTACAATGAAGAAACGGCAGATGAAATATATACGAAAATATTAAACGAATATTATGCTGCAATTTTAATCTTTCAGCAGTTAATGGAAGGCAAGATAACCGGCGAACAAAAAAATTTATTTGCTTAGAAACAATGTTTGGATTAAAAGATAGTCATATTAATTCAATTCAATCCGTCTTCAAAAATTATAATAATGTTGAAAAGGCAATATTGTATGGTTCAAGAGCAAAAGGGAATTATAGAAATGGTTCTGATATAGACCTTACATTAATAGGCGATAATGTAGATCTAACCACTCTGTTGAAAATTGAAAACGAACTTGATGACCTTCCTATACCTCATAAAATTGATCTGTCAATACTTCATAATATTGAGAACCCTGATTTAATAGAACACATCAATAGAATTGGTGTGACTTTTTATGAGAGAGAATAGTGCCCTTGAAATGGTTTCGAATATCCAGCCAATTCAAAGGCCATATTTTTTTAAAATAAGGCAATAGATCATTTTTATCAAAACACAATTATTGATCTTGAAATTATAAAGTTTGATTTTTGATTTTCACTATTATTTCTCATTATTATTATGAAAAAAAAAACCATCGTCCTTCAAAAACGAAATAGTGGAAAATACCTGAGGATAACCTCTCCTCCACACTTACTATCAACACCCCAAATTCCCAAAATCCCCCCTTTTTCCTATCTTTGCAAAAAACCCAAACTATGAATGTACTCATCCTCGGCGCCGGAGGCCGTGAACATGCCCTGGCATGGAAGATCGCAGAAAGTCCGCAATTAACAAAGCTCTTTATCGCACCCGGAAATGCCGGGACCTCACAACACGGAACCAATCTGAATATCAACATCTCCCGTTTCGACGAAATAAAACCGGTGGTGCTGGAGAACAATATCGGACTGGTAATCGTCGGACCCGAAGCCCCGCTTGTGGAAGGGATCGCAGATTTTTTTCTTCGGGACAAAAAGCTGAAGAACATCCCGGTTATCGGTCCGGGAACAAGAGGCGCCATGCTGGAGGGCAGTAAGGATTTTGCCAAGGAGTTTATGTTCAAATATTCCATTCCCACCGCAGCCTACAAAAGCTTCACCGCCGACAAACTGGAGGAGGGAAAAGAATTTCTGAAGTCCTTCCAGCCTCCCTACGTCCTGAAAGCCGATGGCCTCGCCGCCGGAAAAGGGGTGCTCATTCTCGATTCCATCGTAGCCGCAGAAAAAGAACTGGAGGAAATGCTTTCCGGGAAATTCGGACAGGCCAGTGAAAAGGTGGTCATCGAAGAATACCTCGATGGCATAGAACTGTCGGTTTTCGTCCTTACCGATGGGGATTCCTATGTAATACTTCCCGAAGCCAAGGATTACAAGCGTATAGGAGAGGGCGATACCGGACTGAATACAGGAGGAATGGGGGCAGTATCGCCCGTGCCTTTTGCACAGCAGGACGGCTTTATGGACAAGGTGGAGGAACGGATCGTAAAACCCACCATTGAAGGCCTGAAACAGGAAAACATTAACTATAAGGGATTTATCTTCCTCGGACTCATGAACATAGACGGCAATCCCTATGTAATAGAATATAACGTAAGAATGGGCGACCCGGAAGGGGAAGTGGTATTGCCCCGGGTAAAATCCGATTTCCTTTCCCTCCTGGAGGCCACAGGAAAAGGCACCCTGGGAAAGGAAAAAGTCGAATTCGAAGAAAAGACTGCCGCCACGGTAATGCTCGTTTCAGGAGGTTATCCGGGAAGCTACGAAAAAGGCAGACCAATGAAAGGGTTCGATAAAGTGGAAGAAAGCATCCTGTTTCATGCAGGAACAAAAACAAACGACAAAGGAGAAATCCTGACCAACGGAGGCCGCGTAATTGCCATCACCTCCTTCGGCAAGGACATGAACGAAGCACTGGAGAAATCGTATAAAAACGCAGAGAAAATTGATTTTGAGGGGAAGTATTTTAGGGGGGATATTGGGTTTGATTTTTAGGGGGAACGGTGATCGGTGATCGGTGATTGGTGATTGGTGATCGGTCGGTGTGGTCTATGATTAGTAACCGCGACAGGCATACACGTCAACTTAAGGATATAATATTTGGTTGTTGTAAGAGAGTCAGTCGTTTATATTTATCTTAGGTGCAGTATCTGGCTAGTTGCTTTTTTGTACGGATTAGATTTTGAGTGTTATTGATACGATTTTTCGGATAAGCATTTTCGGACTTGACGGAGAGAGAGGTTTCTCCATCGGGTATTTTGCCGGGGCAAAATCCCCTCCGTCGAAATGACAGCTCATAGTTTTGTTGGGGAGTGAGGGAAAGAAAACCCCGGCGGTACAA
>CAYRTD010000227.1:0-3467 GCA_964426915.1 uncultured Bacteroidaceae bacterium
GGAATATGCTTTTGCTTCAGATCTAATGAGTGATGTGCTAACCTTAGAAAAAAATGGTATATTGCTAATCACCGGACTTTCAAATCACCAGGCACTTAGAACTGCTGAAATGTCTGAGATTTCTGTAATAATAGTAGCACGGAATAAAAAAACCACAGAAGAAATGAAGGAGCTGGCTAATGAGAACGAAACTATATTACTGGAATCGGAATATTCTGTCTTCCGGGTTTCAGGTGAATTATATAAGAATGGCATCAAACCGGTCTATTAATGGATTTTACCTATAAAATAGCAGGTGGTGATTTTAATACTGCAGGAAATGCTTCCAGTGCGGTAAAAAAAATTCTGAAACAGCTAAATGTTGATCCGGCTGTTTCCAGGAGGACTGTGATAGCGCTTTATGAAGGAGAAGTAAATATTGTTGCCCATGCATGGTCGGGAGTTATGAATGTTCAGATAGATACGGAAAAGATATATGTTAAACTGAAGGATGAAGGACCTGGTATTCCGGATATTGGAAAGGCCATGGAAGCTGGATTTTCAACGGCCAGTCCTCAGGTAAGAGAGATGGGTTTTGGTGCAGGAATGGGGTTGCCGAACATTAAAAAAAATGTTGATAAACTTGTAATAAATTCTGAAGAGAATAAAGGTACAGTAGTCGAAATGACAATATACCTGAATAATAATGGCTAAACAGGAAGTGAAATATTTTCATCATGCATTGAAGATTCTCGATGATGTTTGCATTGGGTGTACTCACTGTATGTCGGTTTGTCCAACCCAGGCTATACGGGTTGAGAACGGAATTGCCCGGATTATAGATAACCGGTGCATCGATTGTGGTGAATGTTACAAGGTATGTCCTGTAAGTGCCATTATAGTTGAACAGGATGATTTCGAAAAGATCAGAAATTATAAAGCAAAGGTTGCATTGGTGCCTGGAGTGCTTATAGGTCAGTTCCCGGAGCGAATACCTACGGAAAATCTGTACCAGGCATTGCATGACCTTGGCTTCAGCCATGTTTATGAAGTGGAAAATACAGCAGGATTTGTTCTTGAGGGTCTGGAGAATGAGAATGAAAGTACCAGTCCAAAACCGGGGATTTCATCTTTTTGTCCTGCTGTAATAAGACTCATACAGGTTAGATATCCTTCACTGGTAAATAATATTTTGAAAGTTAAGCCCCCTATTGATATGTCGGCCCTTTATTACCGCCAGAAATTACTGGCTGAGGGTTATGAAGACAATGAAATAGGAATTTTTTATGTTACACCCTGTGCGGCCAAAATCGCTTCGGTAAAAAGTCCGGTGGGAAATGAGAATTCATCAGTAAACGGAGTGATCAATATGAAATTCCTTTTTAACAGGATGAGTGCTCTCATGAAAGATGGTGTTAAAAAGGCTGATATTGATCTGAAGCAGGAATTGCTAAGTAAAGAAGGTATAAAGTGGAGCCTGACAAACGGTGAGCTTTCAAATATAAGTGGCAAAGGACTGGCCATTGATGGCATTCATAATGTTAGCAACTTCCTTGACCGGCTTGAAAATGATGAATATAATAATATTGACTTCCTCGAATTGCGTGCTTGCGACCAGAGTTGTGCCGGAGGAATACTCGTGGGTGGAAACAGGTTTCTCACTGTGGAAAGACTGAAAAAGCGTTCCGAACTCTATCCTCCCCTCAGGGACAAGTCTTTGCACCTTCAGAATGCACCTTCGGATTACAAACTTGGTGAGATACAACCGCGTCCTATTGAAAAGCTGGATGAGGATATGGGAAAAGCAATGAAGAAGATGGAAAGAAAACGCCGTTTGATGTGCTACCTACCAGGCATTGATTGCGGTGCTTGTGGCGCTCCGGATTGTCATACTCTGGCAGAGGACATAGTGCAGGGTAAGGCAAATATCTCTCAATGTGTTTTTCTTCTCCAGGACATGGTGAAAAGAGGGGCAGTGAGTAAAGAGCAGGCAGGAAAAATTACCTCAAAAATATGGGGTGTAAACAGATTTAATAAAGATTGCAGAAAACGTGGAGCAAAAGATGAAAATAGCTGATCTGGTAACTGCTTTAAACCTTAAGGTTTATAGTGGTGCCAAAGGAATGAACAATGAAGTAACAGGGGCATATGTTTCTGATCTTCTAAGTGATGTTATGGGTAATGCTGACAAAAATGAGGTTTGGATAACCCTACAGACACATAAAAACATTATGGCCGTGGCCTCTCTGAAAGAACTATCGGCCGTAATTCTTGTAAAGGGATTGGTTCCCGATAAGAATACTATGGAAAAGAGTGATGAAGAAAATATTCCGGTATTGGGCACTGACGAAGAGACTTTTAAAATTGCCGGAAGACTCTATGAGATATTAATCGCTTGATTACAATCGATGTAGGTGATATTATGTACGATTATAAAGCTGATTTACATATTCATACTGTTCTTTCTCCCTGCGGAGATCTGGAAATGAGCCCGGTGAATGTAGTGAATTTTGCTTCGTCCCGGGGACTGGATATTATCGGTATAACCGATCATAACACTACCCGGCATTGTGAACTGATAAGGGAACTGGGGAATGAAAAAGGGATTTTTGTCTTGGCCGGGGCTGAAGTGAATTCCAAAGAAGAAATTCACAGTCTTGCGTTCTTTGAGAAAGCTGAACAACTGACAGAATTTCAGGAATATATCGATGCCTGGCTGGCACCTGTAAAGAATGATCCTGATAAATTTGGCTATCAGGTTCAGGTAAACAGAAATGATGAAATTATCTACCAAGAAGAAAAACTGCTTTTCGGAGTCCTCGACCAATCCATAGATGAGATTGAACGGAAAACTCATGAGTTAAAAGGAATTTTTATTCCGGCACATGTAGACCGCCCACGTAACTCAATTTATAGTCAGCTTGGTTTTTTTCCTGAAGGTCTCGTTGCCGATGCTATTGAAATCTCATGGGCGTCAGATCCTACTGAATATATCAGTAAACACCCCGAGTTGAAAGAATATACGGTGGTGAGATCCTCCGATGCCCATTTCCCAAACGACATAGGCAGAGCTACCAGTCTCTTTACACTGAGAAACAGAAGTTTTTGTGAGATGAAACTCGCAATAGAGGGAAAAGCAGGAAGGGGGGTAAGAGGAAAATGAAGGAAATAGCACTAAATATTCTTGATATAACGAGGAATTCGGTCAGGGCCGGAGCAAAAAATATTAGTATTGAGATAGAGGAGAGTGATCAATCGAACTCGCTGTTTATAAAGATCATCGACGATGGACATGGAATGAAAAAGGATATGTTATTAAGCGTCGATGACCCTTTCACCACGAGTAGAAAAACCCGCAAAGTCGGTCTGGGAATCTCTCTTCTGAAGCAACATGCTGAACTTACCGGTGGGAAGTTATGGCTGGAAAGTAATGAAGGTGAAGGAACCATACTTCATGCGGAATTTGTGAAAGACCATCTCGACCGTCA
>CAYRTD010000228.1:0-3456 GCA_964426915.1 uncultured Bacteroidaceae bacterium
GAAAACCGATATCGATCAGGAGCTTATTGACAGTATCCTGCTTTACGTTGGCATGGACAAGATAAAACTGGAAGATAACAGGATTATTAAGGAAACTTCCGGGATAAGCATTGATGTAAATGCTATTGCACAGGGTTACTCCGTTGATGTGGTAGCTGATTACCTCGAAAGTCTGGATATCAGAAATTATATGGTGGAAATAGGAGGAGAAGTTAAAACAAGAGGGAAAAACCCCAAATCCGAAATATGGAAAATAGGTATAGACCGCCCCGAATATGGTAATAATCTTCCGGGTTTTAATATGCAGGCCATTATCAGCTTAAATGAAAAGGCTCTGGCTACCAGCGGTAACTACAGGAAGTTCTACGAAGATGATGGCATAAAATACTCTCATTCCATCGACCCTGTTACCGGCTATCCTGTGCGGCATAAAATTCTTAGCGCCACCATTATTGCTGAAAATTGTATGGAAGCTGATGCTTATGCTACGGCCTGTATGGTTATGGGAATGGAAAAGGCCAGAGAAATGCTGCAGTTACTTGAGAATGTGGAGGGCTATCTCATATATGGTAATCCAGAAGGCCAGTATCAGGTATGGGCAAGTAACGGATTTGAAAATTACATCATTAAGGAAGATTCTGAAACTATCAGGAATTAATTGAATCTTCTGTTGCACATGAATTATTGCAACCACAGGTAATACCCTGTTTTTCAAGCTCTGGTGAAGAGCTTGCACAACTGCCTCCCCTGAATTCTGCTTTTTTATCAAACAGCATTTTGACCGCAAATCCTGCAAAGGCAATAAACAGAAGCACTATTGAGAGTAATAATATTTTTATCATCACTAATCCTTTCTCTTTACTATAAAAACAAAATCCCGGGAAAATAGTTTAGTGTTTGTCCATAAAGTCCGCTATCTGCGTTATGCTCGCCCCAAAATTGCTCATTTACATCAGTAAACTGCGCTTTTTGGGGCTTGTGCCTCCGCTAAAGCTTCAGCGACACGCGGTCGCAAGCCTTGATATCGAACATTATGGACAAACACTAGCTTAGAGTGTTGATAGTTATTAAATACCTTCACAACCAGCACAGCTTGTCTCTTTAATCCTTTTTTTGTGACACTTGATTTCTTCATGCTTAACACAGCTAATTCCTAATTTTCTCATGTTTTTATTATGACCAACACGATAGGCAGGAAATTTTCCATTTTTTTTGACAAGGATATTTAAGGCCATGGCAAGCATTGATATACTGAGTAGTATGACTGAAATAAGTAAAATATTTAACACGGCTGAACAATTTTTAGTTTTGATTTGTCTGCTTAATGGCAAAAATAATCATTTATCCTTACAATTCTGTGTTTTGAATCATTTCTCTTCTGATGTATTTTGTGAAAAATCCTATGTAGTTTTGCTTGCAGGAAAAAATATACTATGATGACTATTCACGATAAACATGCCTCTGAAATTAGTTTCAACGATTTTAAAAAAGAAGTGCTCGATGATTACCGGTTAGCAAACCTTAGTCGACAGTGCAGCCTACTGGCAAAGAAAGAAGTTCTCTCGGGAAAGGCTAAATTCGGGATTTTTGGCGATGGAAAGGAAATTGCCCAGATCGCAATGGCCAAACAATTTCAGAATGGGGACTGGCGGTCGGGTTATTACAGGGATCAGACCTTTCTTTTTGCAACCGGCATGTCTGGTCCAAAGGAATTTTTCGCTCAGCTTTACGGAGATACCGACCTGGAATGGAATCCGGGAAACGGAGGCAGATCTTTTAATAATCATTTTGCAACGCGCCTTATCGACGAGAATGGTAACTGGAGATCTCAAACGGAAATGAAAAATACTACTGCAGACCTTTCTCCAACTGCTGCCCAGATGCCGCGGATCACAGGTTTGGGTTATGCTTCCAAGTTATACCGCATGAATCCGGATCTTAAAGATCATGAAAAATTCTCCATAAACGGTAATGAAGTAACTTTTGGGACAATTGGAGATGCCAGTACAGCTGAAGGACATTTTTTTGAAACTTTTAATGCTGCTGCAGTTTTGCAGATCCCTGTTGCTATTGCAGTGTGGGACGATGGTTACGGGATCTCGGTACCCAGGGAGCTTCAAATAGTAAAATCTTCTATATCAGAAGCTCTAGAGGGATTTGAGAAGCGTGATAAAGGAAATGGAATTTATATTTTCAGAGAAAAAGGCTGGGACTATGCCGGATTGATAAAAATGTTCGAAGAAGGAATTAAGAAATGCCGGGAAGAACATGTTCCCGTGCTTTTTCATATAGAGGAACTTACTCAGCCTCTGGGTCATTCCACTTCCGGATCTCATGAGAGATATAAACCCGACGAAAGACTGGCATGGGAAGAGGAATATGATCCTCTGAAAAAAATGAAAGAATGGATCCTGACCAGTGAAATTGCAGTAGAGTCGGAACTGGAAAGTATCGAAAAAGAAACTATTAAAGAAATAAAAGAGATACAGGATGCTGCCTGGCTGAATTATCAGAAACCCATCCGGGAGGAAAGAGATAAGCTTGTAGAAATTATCAATAACAGATCATGTAATTGCAAAACTGACGAGTTTGATAAAGTGGCTTCCCTTACCAATGATCTGAAAAAGATTGCTAATCCCATCAGGCGTGACGTGATGAGCACTGCCAAAAGAATTCTAAGGCATATTTGCCTGGATTGCCCTATACGAAATGAATTACAGGCTGATATTGGAAAATGGCTGGAAGAATACAAAAGCTATAATTATGAGCGATACAGTGCTTATCTTTATAATGAAACTTATCGTTCGGCCCTAAAAGTTACTGAAAAATTACCTGAATATTCTGAAAAGGGAAATTTGGTAAATGCCCGGGAAATTTTAAAACATAATTTTGACGCTTTATTTTCCAGGATACCCGAATTGGTGACTTTTGGAGAGGATACGGGAAAAATCGGAGATGTTAACAAAGGCCTTGAAGGCTTGCAGAGCAAGTATGGTGAACTGAGGATAACCGACACGGGAATCCGGGAAACGACGATAATAGGGCAGGGAATTGGAATGGCATTGAGAGGATTACGCCCTATTGCGGAAATTCAATATTTCGATTATCTTCTTTATGGGTTACAGACAATTAGTGATGATCTGGCCTCACTGCACTACCGGACAAAGGCAGGTCAGGCTGCTCCGCTAATCATCCGCACCAGGGGACATCGCCTGGAGGGAATCTGGCATTCAGGCTCTCCCTTATCTATGGTGATCAATTCAATCCGGGGTGTTTATGTATGTGTCCCGAGAGATATGACCAGGGCCGCTGGTTTTTATAATACACTTCTTGAGGCGGATGATCCAGCTCTTGTAATAGAACCATTGAATGGTTATCGTTTGAAGGAAAACTTACCGGCAAATCCCGGTGAGTTCAGAATTCCTCTTGGAGTTCCGGAGGTTCTTGCCGAAGGTA
>CAYRTD010000229.1:0-3312 GCA_964426915.1 uncultured Bacteroidaceae bacterium
TACCGTAAAAATAAACCTGGGCAACCATGGTAAAAGCTTCTTAAAAATAAAAGCAAGATCACGCTTAAGGTCTTTGAACACAGGATTCTCAATTCCATAAAGTACATCCATGTCTTTCATGATCTTCCGGATGCTTTTTATGACTCTATCCACATCGGCTTCACTTTCCGGGTAAAATTTTTTCAGAAGTTCACTGTACTCTGATAAACTCTCCAGGTTCCCGATATTCAACACCTCATTTTCAATGCCCACCGAAACAGGACTTTTCACGAATTCAAGCCCGATACCCAGTTCTTTTAACATGGGCAAAATAATGCCGGCATCTTCCAGGGCTCTTACCCCTGCATCAAAATGAAATCCTTGGTGAGAAAATGAATTGACAAGGCCTCCTAATTCCCTGTTTTTTTCAATTAACAATACTTTTTGTTTTTCACGTGAAAGGTAGGCTGCAGCAGTAAGACCTGCAATACCTCCACCCACAATAATGGTATCATAGTTGTTTTCAGGCATAGTTTTTTAATTCATAAGCAGATATAATTCTCCATACAAAAATCAAGTTTTAAAATTCTAAAGTCCTGCCATTTCCAGGCTTTTTGACCAGAGTTTGTATGCTTCCTCCCTGTCCAGCGCTGGTGGTGTAGGTTCTTCTTCAGTAGTTAAATTAAAAAATTTCCCGCTAACCGATTCCATGTCTTTTGAAACTCCGAGATAATACAGGGCTTCAGCTGATATTTCAGGAGATCTTAAAAATTTATCCAGGAAATTTCTTTTGAACCATCGATAAACCGGGCCGTTATCCAGCCCGGTTTCTGTTTTTACTGCTCCCGGGTGCATGGCATTTATCGAAACCCCGGTTCCACGGAATAATTCATTGAAAACAATCATGGATAACAGTTGGGCAGTTTTTGCTGAACCATAACTTCTTAAGCCTGAATAACGACGTTGTTCCCAGTTCAGGTCATCCAGTCTCAAACCCCAGGCTGCAAAACGATGTCCTTCTGAGTTTACCAGGATTATCCTCGCCTTTTCCTGCGATTTCAATTTATCTGACAAAATGTAATTTATAATAAAGGGTGCCAGATACTGAACCATAAACACCTTTTCAAATCCATCGGGTGTCAGTTCTTTTTTTGTAAGATAAACTCCTGCATTATTTATCAATACATCAATGGAAGATTTTAGCATGGAGAGTTCTCCTGCTACCCTTTTAACATCCTTTAAATTACTTAGATCCGCTATCTTGTATGCACAGCTGACGCCATACTCAGTTTCAATCTCATTGCATAAATCTTCCGATTTATGCTTATTTCTGTTGATACACAACAGATCAGCTCCGTGTGCAGCATATTTTCTTGCGGTCAGATATCCAATACCGGATGTGGCCCCGGTAATTACGATGAGCTTGTTATTACAATTATCCTGACATTTAATGGGATCCAGACGGTTATTCCTGATCATCGCAAATACATTGGACCACTGATATTCCCGAACATACTTGCGAAACTTTAAATTCTTCTTCATGAGGACAGTTTAACCAAATTTTCTTTTCATAAACCTCCGGTATACTTTCCCGAATTTTGGAATATTATCAAAAATATCTCCCCACAGATCATAATAATCTCTTTGCTCTGCTATTTTGCCATTGCTTGTCAATTTCAGCCGGCTCGTTCCATATAATACAGAGCTTGGATTTCTTTTAAACTTAATTGTCATTTCCCATTCAATAAAAACGATATCCTCCTGTCCTATAATATTTACAATATTCATTTTCAGATCATTTGAACGCCTGGCAAGATTCTCGGTCATGATCCTGAACGCTTCGATCCCGTGCAATTCCTGGACAGAATCCCTGAAGTAGATATCATCATCATAATAAGGAAGAATGTGCGACCAGTCAGGCTTACCTTCTGTGTTGTAGGTTTTTGACCATAATTCCTTAATGGTTCCGGTATCTAAAAACTTATTGCTCTGTTTATTTGAATGTTCCATAATTCTCTTTTACATCATGAGAGATTGCTTCAATAAACAGCCGATTCAAGCAACCTGCTTCCTGGTACATATTTTAGTCCCCGGTCAATATAGGATTTTGCCAGGGATTTCCTTCCTTTGTAGAAGTGGTATACAGCTACCTTACGGTAAGCATGTTCAACCAAGGGTGATAAAATTGGACTTTTTACAGGAGCTTCACAATTTTTTTCGAATTCACCCAGAAATTTGTCACCTTCCTTTATTTTGTCATTAAGAAATAGATTATCTGCCTTTTGCAGATATGCTCTTAACTTGTGTTCCTTCAGTATTGATTTAATCATTACAAGATTGTATCTGGCCTCCAGGTTATTTATTGTATCCATTAAAGCATCGATATCAGAGATTTCAAAGATGTTTTGTTTTGTAAAATTCCGGAAAGCTTCCTTCTCAAATTTTGAATGATAACTTAGATCGGAAAACAGGACTAATGAGTCTGGCTGGGCGGTGGTAATTTTTGAAAAGGCGATCGAAAAGATTAATAATAAACCCAGAGAAATTACTTTTTTCATTTTACTAAAGTTTATTTTACTACAGGACTTGTTTAAGAATACAATAAGGATCAGATTGTTATTTTAGGTTTATAGTTATTTGATACGGAAAATTTCCTGGTAGGTTCATTTTTTTTAATCAACAAACATAGCTTGACTTTTGGGTGTCATTTTATAGCCATAACGTTTGGTATATACCCACGTAAACTCGGCTCCGAAAAACAAAATAAGACAGCTATAAGTAACCCATAACGATATGATAATGACCGAAAGCCAGGTTGTTTCCGTTTCACTGGCTCTTTTAAAAATAGCCTCAACCGTATCGGCGCTTGAAGCTCCCAGGGCGGTTTCAATTTGCCCATAAATCTCTCCTTCCACAATTTCGCTTTTCCAAAAAAAATTGAGAATGCTGAATATGATCACAAGTAAACCGGGCAAAGATAATAAAGCATAGTACGCAACCACCGCACTCAAACGCCAGGGGTCATCTTTTGTCCAGTTGATTGCTGTTTCCTTTATCAAAGAGGGTAAATGTCTGAGCCTGAAACGGGATTCTTTTTTGTTTTCTGCAGTAGCCATAAATATATCGTATATAAAAATCCCTCCCCCATCGCCTCCAACTTAAGGCCTCAAGTATTTGACATGTAGGTACATAATCTCTTACGGGCTTATTAATTGATAATCCGTCTTCGTGCCCGTTTTTTTTTAATGGGCATCTGCCCATTTGGATTATTATTAGCATAAATAGTGTCTGTCCATAATGTCCAATATCTGCGTTGCTGCAAAAATTTTAAAT
>CAYRTD010000230.1:0-3175 GCA_964426915.1 uncultured Bacteroidaceae bacterium
ATTTGACAATTTCACCATAAGGCATCCCTCTTGAAAGTGCAGCAGCCTCAAGCTGAGCCATGGTCATGCCACTTTCTTCAGCTCTTTCAACAAATTGCTGAATTTGCTGATCACTTAGTTCATCAACATTTATCCGGCTCAGATCATTCATGCTAATTTCCTGATCAACCTGGGCAATTAAAACCTCAGAGGGAAAAAATGAAAGGAGAATTACCAGGAATGAAATAATTCTTAGAGTGGAATGAAATATTTTCATGTGCAAAAACTTATATTAATTAGCTGATATTCAGTTAATAGATGTCAGGTTGCGATAAAATAAAAAACGCCGTAAAAGTAAGGAATTAACGGGGAATCAGGAAGGTAATTGTAATATTTATATTAAAAAAAATCTTTTAACGATCTGCGGACTTCTGAAATGAATCATTGATAATGTCCTTGACAATTTCAGGGTTCAGGAGTGTACTTATATCTCCCATATCATCAATATCGTTAGCTGCTATCTTTCTTAGTATTCTTCTCATGATCTTCCCTGAACGGGTTTTTGGCAACCCTGAGGTAAACTGTATCTTATCAAGTTTTGCTATAGGACCGATGTGTTCAGTTATGATCTGGTTAATCTCTTTTCTAACATTCTCATGTACCCGCCATTCTCCTGCTTCTTTAAGAATGACAAATCCATATAATGCATTTCCTTTGATCTCATGTGGAAAGCCTACGACGGCAGACTCCGCAACGGCCTGATGTTCGTTAATTGCATCTTCTATAGGGGCTGTTCCAAGATTGTGTCCTGAAACTATCACAACATCATCTACCCTTCCGGTAATGCGATAATACCCTACTTCATCGCGAAAAGCACCATCGCCGGTAAAATAGACATCTTTGAAGCGTGAAAAATAAGTTTCTCTGAATCTATCATGATTACCCCATATAGTCCGGGCAATCGAAGGCCATGGAAAATTGATACATAAATTTCCGTTGATCTGATAACCCAAAATTTCATTACCATCATCGTCAAGAATAACAGGTTGTACCCCTGGCAATGGCAATGTGGCATAGGTTGGCTTGGTGGGTGTAGCAAAAGGAATGGGAGAGATCATTATACCACCGGTTTCTGTCTGCCACCATGTATCCACTATCGGACTTTTCTTTTTCCCGATATTGTCATTGTACCAGTGCCAGGCTTCTTCATTTATCGGCTCGCCAACAGATCCAAGAACTTTCAATGAAGAAAGATCAAATTTCTCTACATGTTCAAGATTCTGTTTTGCCAGGGCACGAATAACTGTTGGTGCGGTATAGAACTGATTTACCTTATGCTTTTCTATAATCTCCCAAAATCGTCCGTAATGAGGGTAACTGGGGATTCCTTCGAACATAAGGGTAGTTGCACCGTTTAATAATGGTCCGTAAACAATATAGGTGTGCCCGGTAATCCATCCTATGTCTGCGCTGCACCAGTAAATATCATCTTCTTTATATTGAAAAATATTTTTGAAAGTGAAGGCAGAATAAACCATATAACCTCCGGCAGTATGTACCATTCCTTTTGGCATACCTGTCGATCCGGAGGTATAAAGAATAAAAAGGGGATCTTCTGCCTCCACTATTTCGATGGTGCAGCTTTTGGTGGCATTTTCAATAAGTTCAGCAAGCCACTTATCCCTGCCTGCTTTCATATTTATTTCGGAATTTATCCTTTTTGATACCAGAACGCTATTAACCGAAGGACATGATTCGAGGGCTTTATCCACAATGCTTTTCAGGTCGATTGTTTTGTCACCTCTGAAAGAACCATCGGCAGTGATTACCATTTTACATCCACTGTCATTGATTCGTGTAGCGAGTGCAGCAGCAGAAAAACCTGCGAAAACTACCGAATGAATTGCACCTATGCGGGCGCAGGCGAGAAGTGCTATTGACAGGTCAGGTATCATCGGAAGGTATATACACACCCTGTCACCTTTTTTTATACCCTCATCCTCCAATATAGTCGCAAACTTGCACACTCTTTCATGAAGCTGCCGGTAAGAGATATACTCAGGCTCTTCATCCGGATTATTAGGTTCAAATATAATTGCCGTTTTATCCCCTTTGGTAGTTAGATGACGGTCGATGCAATTTTCAGTAATATTTAATTTTGCACCGTCAAACCACTTTACTTCCGGTTTGGAAAAATCCCACTCCAATATCTTCTTCCAGCGTTTTCTCCATAGAAAATGCTCTTCAGCTATTTCTTCCCAGAAGTTTTCCGGATTTGAAATTGATTTTCGATATACCTGGTAGTACTCCTCAAGATGCTTGATGTGAAAATTACTCATAGGGCAGGTATTTATGTTTATACTTAATAGAGTAACAGATGTAAACATATAAACAGCAGAACTTTTCTTTTCGTTCACTTTGCATACAAAAAAACTATCTTCGTGCTTCAGTTTATTTATTATGAACAGAAAGATCCTTAATCTTGCCATACCCAATATCATCAGCAATGTTTCGGTTCCTATGCTGGGAATTGTTGATATGGCATTGATGGGGCATCTGGAATCAGATGCATACATAGGTGCGATCGCATTGGGATCACTTATATTCAATTTTATTTACTGGGGTCTGGCGTTTCTACGCATGGGGACAAGTGGCTTTACGGCTCAGGCTTTTGGTCGCCGTGATATCCAGGAAACAATAATGGTATTCTCGAGAGCGGCATTTATCGCAGCGATTGTAAGTGTCTCACTTCTGATTCTCCAAAAGCCCATTGAACTCTTCAGCTTCTGGATGCTGAAGGGTGAAAATGATGTGGAACAACTGGCCTCAGCCTATTTCAGGATACGGATATGGGCGGCTCCGGCCACCCTTGGACAATTTGCACTCCTTGGTTTTTTCCTGGGCATGCAAAACGCCAGATTGCCTATGATGGTTTTAGTTTCTTCAAATCTGATCAATATTATATGCAATTATGTTTTTGTAATGGAATTCGGAATGGGATCCAATGGAGTTGCCCTGGGTACTGTCATTGCACAATATTCCGGTCTCTTAATCGCCGTGTATTTTCTCAGGAAATATTTCAGTAAGCTATTTAAACATGCTTCCATTCAGGCTATTACTCAGTGGAGTAAACTGAGGATATTCCTTTCCGTAAATAAGGATATTTTCATTCGCACAATGTGTCTTGTGGCAGTAT
>CAYRTD010000231.1:0-3122 GCA_964426915.1 uncultured Bacteroidaceae bacterium
ACCGATCACCGATCACCGTTTCCTTCCTCAATTCTTATTGTACTGATTCATCGTATATTCAATTCCGATGGTTCCAAATGACCGGATAATATCACAGGCAAGATCGATCTTTTGGGGAAGTTCTTTTTTCTCTTCTTCATTCCAATGGCCGAGAACATATTCTACCTGATGTCCCGTGGGGAAGTCGTTTCCGATGCCAAAACGGAGGCGTGGGAATGCTGTGGTTCCCAGTATTTGAATAATACTGCTAAGCCCGTTATGGCCGGCATCTCCTCCTTTCGGACGCAACCTGAGCTTTCCGAAGGGGAGGGCAATGTCATCGGCTATAACAAGAAGATTTTCGTTGGGTATTTTGTGTTTCCGAAGATAGTAATTTACAGCACGGCCGCTAAGGTTAACATAGGTTGAAGGTTTCAGCAAATGAAAGATTCTTGATTTGTATCTGAAATCGGC
Organism: uncultured Bacteroidaceae bacterium; assembly: GCA_964426915.1. Taxonomy (GTDB): domain Bacteria; phylum Bacteroidota; class Bacteroidia; order Bacteroidales; genus CAYRTD01. The sequence goes on from CAYRTD010000231.1 coordinate 454, forward strand.
TACAAAGCCGTAACGCTTATCCTTAAAAGAAGTATTGGATGCCTCAGCGAGTGCATCCAATACATCAAATCCTATATTATGCCGTGTGTGAGCATATTCTTCACCGGGGTTTCCCAGTCCGGTTATTAAATACTTCACAATTTAATAATTCTAAAATGAATAATTATTCTGATTTTTCTTCAGCTCCTTCAGCTCCTTCAGCTCCTTCAGCTTCTTCTTCTCCTTCAGGAGTAACAGCACCTTCTTCACCTTCAGCAGCTTCTTCTTCAGCTCCTTCTTCTTCTATAATCATACCTTTCATGGCAACACGTGAAGAAACAACAGATACAATCATTGAACGGTGAGGATCAAGGATTTCCAGATTCGGATATTCCAGATCTCCTATTTTGATAACTTCTCCAATATCGACATTTGTAATATCAACCTCCAGCCTGTCGGGAAGATCTTTTGTCAATCCCTTAACCTTAAGATACCTTCTCCTTTGTCTTAATTTACCACCATTCTTTACTCCGATAGAACTTCCTATAAGCGTTACAGGTATGGTAGCAGTTACCGGTTTGTCGTCAAATACTTCGACAAAATCAATATGAATGATCCTGTCTGTTACCGGATGAAATTGCACTTCCTGAATAATTGCTTTGTGTAATTCTCCTTCCATATCAAGTTCTACAAGGTGAACATCGGGTGAGAATATTAATTTACTGAAGGTAATATGGTCTGTGTAAAAATGGTAATTTTTGTCACCTCCATACATTACGCAGGGAACCATTTCTTCGTTTCTGAGCTTACGCGTATCGGATTTGCCCAGTTTCTCTCTTTTTTTAACGGAAATCTTTTTTGTTTTCATAATTAAAAATGTGCTACTAAGAATTAAACTTAATTCCCCATCACACCAGGGTCTGCTTGCACCCTTTTTGAAAGGGAGTGCAAATATATAACTTTAGGTGATAAAAAACGAACTAATTGACTGGTAATTGTATACTTTGCTTATTACGTCAGCAAAAATGTCGGCAATAGAAAGTATTTTGATTTTATCGGAGTGGTTTTTCAGAGGAATTGAATCGGTAATGATCACTTCGTCAATATTGGATTCTTCAATACGATCGTATGCAGGCCCTGACAATACCGGATGTGTTGCGATTACCCTTACCGATCTGGCTCCTTCATTTTTCATCATCTCTGCTGCCAGAGTAATGGTGCCGGCTGTATCTATCATGTCATCTACAATGAACACATTTTTATCTTCAATTTCCCCAATGGCTCTTATTTCCTCCACTACATTTGGTTTTTTCCGCATTTTATAGCAAATGACCATCTGACATCCCAGGAACCGGGCATAGGCATTTGCCCTTTTTGTTCCGCCCATATCGGGTGCAGCCACTGCAAGATTATCGAGATTAAGACTTTTCAGGTACGGGACAAATATAGCCGAGGCATAAAGATGATCAACCGGCACATCAAAAAAGCCCTGTAGCTGATCGGCATGCAGGTCCATGGTCATTATCCTGTCTACCCCTGCCGATACTAGTAGATTTGCATGAAGCTTTGCCCCGATGGAAGATCTGGGCTTATCTTTTCTGTCCTGCCTGCCATAACCGTAATAGGGCATAACCGCAACTACTTTGTAGGCGCTCGCTCTTTTGGCAGCATCTATCATTAAAAGCAATTCCAGGATATTTTCTGCAGGCGGAGGTGTGGATTGAATTATGAAAACAACGCAACCACGCACAGATTCTTCGTAATAAGGTTGCATTTCACCATCACTGAATTCGAGAACAGTGGTTTTTCCAAGTTTTATTCCAAATGATTTAGCAATTTTTTCAGCAAGAGGCCGGGAACTCCTTCCGGCAAAAAATTTTAATGGAGCAGACTTTTTCATCATCAGAGGGGATGTATTATAAGGGATATATTACGCTGGCAAATGTAATAAATGTTAAATCAAATATATATATATATCCGGTGAAAAGTTTAGAAATTAGTTTTATCTAAAAAAGGTGAATTCTCATTATCAAAAGTTAATTTGCTACCGGGTAATACATTCACCAATATATTTCAATATTTCATTTCTGCCAATTTTTTTCACTGCGGAACTAAGAAATTCCGGAGGTAATTCTTCCCATGTCTTCAGCATTTCCTGTCTGAAGTTCTCAAGATTATCAGAAAGTTTTTTCTGGCTGGGTCTGTCTGTTTTGGTGTAAACTATAGAAAAGGGAATTTCATTTACTCCAAGCCATTCGGTAAATTCAAGATCGGACTTTTGTGGAGGGATATTGGCATCTATCAGAACAAAAAGGTTGATGAGGTTTTTGCGGGTGGTGATATATTTCTCAATCAATTCACTAAAACCTTTTCTCTGTTTCTTGCTTAGCTTAGCATAGCCGTAACCAGGCAAATCTACAATATACCAGGATTTGTTGATGAGAAAATGATTTATAAGTTGTGTTTTACCGGGTGTTGCTGATATTCTGGCGAGCTTACTTCTTCCGGTAATCATATTAATAAGAGAAGATTTGCCCACATTGGAACGTCCGATAAATGCAAATTCGGGATTGTTTTCAGGGGGGCATTCGCTTACCTCGGCACTGCTTTTTATGAATTCTGCTTTATTAATTGTTGTCATTTCTGCTTGTCATTCAATTGAAGAACTCGTCATTAAAAGAAATTCGGTT
>CAYRTD010000232.1:0-3076 GCA_964426915.1 uncultured Bacteroidaceae bacterium
GGTTTCACTGAACTTCCTCAAGATCCTTACGCTTTGCTCAGGATTCAGTTCAACCTTGCATTTTTCAGTTCACCTTCGGTTTCTGGAAAATGGGTTTCACTGAACTTTCTTCTACGATCGAAATTCCTGATGCAATTCCTCAACTATTTCATATACTGCAGGACACACAGTTATATTTTTTAAGGTAAGATCCAGGATCTGAATGAAACGTTTTCTATCTGTATGGGGATATTCACGACAGGCTCTGGGGCGTACATCATAAACCGAACAATAGTTATCGGTTAAAAGAAAAGGGCAGGGGCTTTTCCTGAAGACAAAATCATCTTCTTCATCCTGTTTGAGATACCGGGAAACGAATTCCGAAGGCTTTATCCTAAGGAATTTTGCAATCCGTTGAATATCCCGGTCAATTAAAACCGGACTTATGGTTTTGCAACAATTTGCACATTCCAGACAATTTATTTTCTCAAATGTCTTGTGATGTAGTGTTTCCATTAACTGATCAAGATCTGACGGCTTCTTTCTTTTCAGCTTGCCGAAAAGATTTTTATAGGCCTTTTTCCTGTCGGAAGCTTTGTTTTTTAATTCATCCGGATTGATCATATTATGCAGGATAAGGGGGGCGGATGGTTTTTTTATCTTTTCTAAGTTTTACGGATTTAATCTGTGAAAGTATTAGCCCGGTAATAACAATTACGATTCCGATGATCTTAAGTCCCGGCATTTCTTCTTTTAGTATAAAGAAAGATGCGATTGCTGCAAATACAGGGATAAGATTGGCAAAGATATTTGCCCGGGAAGCGCCCAATTCTCTTATTCCTCTGGCAAACAAGATGAATGTAATGGAGGAACCAAAGATTCCAAGATATAAAAGTGCAAGGAGAGAATTGGTTGTCGGAGGACTGGCGATGAAATGATCAAAATCCCATAAAAAAAAGAAAGGCATGAAAAAGAATATCCCGATGAAATTCTGGTAAACAGTAATGGTAAAACCATTGTACTTATAAGTCAGTTTTTTTATAAGAAGAGCATAGGCAACGGCCGATATTACTGCCATAAACATAAATAATATACCCTTTATGGTTGCGGTCCATTCCACATCACTTGTGAGGACGACCATCAGGACCCCTGTAAATGAAATAATGAGTCCCAGTTTATTCATCCGGTTTAACCTTTCCCGGAAAACCAGGTATGCAGCAACCGGTACCATAAGTGGAATAATTGCTACAATAACGGCGGCCATTGTAGAGGAAACGTAAGTAAGTCCATAACTCTCACCCATAAAGTAGAGAAAAGGTTCGAAAAATGCAAGGAGAATGAAATAGGATATATCCTTTCGATCCACTCGCTGAAGTTTTTTCAGCAGCTTCCCCGAAATATATATGAAGGGTACGGATATCAAGAGCCTCAACAATATAACAGTGACAGGCCGGAATGATTCAAAGGATATTTTATAAAATACGAAAGTCAGTCCCCAGAAGAGCATTGCAAGGATAAGGCTGAAATACAGGGATATATCTTTTTTTTCCATGAAGTTCTGTTGAGATGCAAAAGTAGAAATCTTTCTTTAATTGATACTCTTTTTATAAATAATACTGGTTAGGGAATAGAAATCTTCTGCAATAAGAATACAGTAGTTTTTTTGGAACATCAGTCTGATATTATCACCATAAAAAGCTTTAGTAATTGTATTTTAATTCGTAAAATTGAAAATTCATTAAAATATGTTTAAAATTGAAAAGCCGGCTCAAATACATGTTTATTGTTCAGGGAGAGGGAAGGGGACACCTGACACAGGCTATCCGGTTAAAAGAGATCCTGGAGGAAAACGGACATGAATTGACCGCGGTATTTTTCGGAATTAATCCTCAGCGTGCATTTCCCGAGTATATAATGGATGAGTTTAGCTGTGAATTATTTTTTTTTAATAGTCCGAATTTTATTTTTAAGCCAAACAGGAAGGGTATAAACTTAACATCTTCGTTGCTTTACAATATTTGGCGTATTCCCATTTATATTAACAGCATTTTGAAAATCCGGAGACAGATCCATGAGCAGTCGCCGGATGTGATTATTAATTTTTATGACACGATAGGCGGACTTGCTTTTTACTTCTCAAATCGTAAGTCAGCTTTCTTTGCAATTTCACATCAATTTTTATTTGAGCATCCGGAATTCCCGGAGCCCCGCGGATATAAACTTCAAAAAAAGTTTCTTATCCTGCATAATAATATAGCTTCTTTGCAAGCTCGTGCAAGAATTGCCCTTTCTTTTACTCCTTTACAAGACTTCGGAAGGAATCGTATTCTGCCTCCTTTGATCCGAAAAGAGATAATGGATGTAGTGCCGGGAAATGAAAATTTAATTTTGGTTTATTTACTGAACGAAGGCCTGGTGGCTGATCTGCTGGATATTTTCAAAACCCATCGCGAAATGAGTTTTAAATTGTATGTCGGTGCTGAAAGACTTAGTATGAAATTACCTTCAAATGTACATCTGCAGGAATTAAACTATCAGAAATTTGCCGATTCTATGACTAATTGCTCGGGTATAATTACCACTGCAGGTTTTGAGAGTGTCTGTGAGGCAGCATATCTGGGGAAAACTATTTTTTTGATCCCGTCGGAAAATCATTATGAACAGCATGGAAATTTGGAGGATGCCCGCAGAGCAGGGATTGCCGAAAGTTATAGATCATTCCAAAAGAAAAAGATGAATCCTGAAAATTATCAGGATTTCAGGGATTGGTCCCTGAAAGCGAAAGATCTCTTTTATGATCTGCTGATTCCCTGATATTTATCCTACATTCATTATTTTCATGTAAACGGGGATCGTTTTAATTTTCTCCGGGGCACCGGTCATTTTTCCTGGTTTTGTTTGTTCATTAAATACATACAATCTTTCAAAATAGATCAATTTGAATTCTTTTTATTAAAATTGGCTGTTTTTTTGCATAATAATTGTTATTATTATTAGCAATTTAACCTTTTATCTATTTAGTGTCTGTCCATAATGTTCAAAATACTCATTCAGTGTTAATTCAGTGAGACTATGATTTTGGTTTTCAAAATCATTT
>CAYRTD010000233.1:0-3072 GCA_964426915.1 uncultured Bacteroidaceae bacterium
TGTCTGAACCCTGATTAGAAGGATTATAGGATTACCTTGATTATAAGCATGACGGAAATGCAAATTAATCATGGCAATCATGAAATCAAGCGAATCATGGTTCAGACAGATAATATCTGAACCCTGATTAGAAGGATTGTAGGATTACTTTGATTATAAGCCTGACGGAACTGCAAATTAATCATGGTAATCATGAAAATCATGTGAATCAAGGTTCAGACAACGACGAAATGCCTGAACATTGATTAGACAACCCGAGGTAAATTAAAGCTGTGTGACCTGGAACCCCCGAAACCGGAAAGTAAAAATTCAAAACATAAACAATAAAAAATAATAGTAAATTTAGCGTTGCTAATAAAGTTAAGCTTACATAAAAAACGCTTATGAAAACAAAACCAGGAATTGCAAAAATGATCAGAGCACATTTTCTGACCTCCATTATTGCTCCCATAATACTGGGAACCCTGCTGGCTGTTTATCTGAACGGCAGACTGGAGGTGCTCAATTTTATAATAGTGCTGATTATCGGCATTGGTTTGCATGTAGCTACCAATGTATATAACGACATTTATGATACCATTCAGGGAACGGATAAGGTGAATGTGCACCGCAATGAATCCAGCGGAGGTTCCGGTGTATTACTGGATAATCCTGAACTTATGGGTAAAATGTTTCTTCTGGCCCGCACCGGATTGATCGTGGCACTTGCCGGAACAATAGCACTCATGCCACTTATCGATAAAACCTTATGGCCATATTTGTGGGGACTCTATCTCCTGTCAGCCTTTTTCAGTAAATACTATACGGCACCCCCATTTAAGCTGGCTTACAGGGGTTGGGGTGAAATATCCGTCTGGTTCGCTTTTGGTCCCATGGCTATACTGATAGCCACAGTGAGTCAGAACCTGGGATTGCATCCTTTGGTCTGGCTATTGATGCCTGCTACAGGACTCAGTACTTCATCAATTTTACTGGCAGGCCAGATGATCGATCTGGACGCAGACCGTGCAGGTGGTAAACACGGAGTAGCATCACGTATGGGTACCCGGTTTACATCGGTACTCTATCTTCTTGTGCAATCAGGAATAATAATAAATGTGATTTTATTGTTCATCTTTTTCCCGGGTAATTCATGGCTTTTCCTCTTTGCACTTATTCCTTACATTCTTATTTTCCCTAAAGCTGCAGGAATTATATTTAAAAATCATGACAATCCCGATCTGGTAAAAAAAGGAGCCAAACTAACCGTGCTTATTCATGTGGCATTTTCCTTTTTGCTTATCCTTGGGTTCTTGGTATATATCTTTTTGTAATCGATGAACCTGAGAGATGTATATTATAATATCCATGACAGGAAAATGTAAAAAACAAAAGCCGTAACAGAACCCATCATATTTACCAGGTCATTAGGAGAAATGGATTCTAATGTCTTTCGGTTCTTGAAATAATTCATCCGGAGCATTTTGTCTTCTACAAATGCTCCAAGCAGGGAATCCGCAAAGCAGGCAATAAAGGCGGAGACGCTAAGAATTGCTATAATATCCCAGTGCCAGTAGCCAAAAAAGACGTAGTATGACAGGGAAGAAATAAGGGTTGCACCAATCAATGCGGCCAGACTACCAAAAAAGGATATACCCCCGTTGGTACCCGCTGGTACCGTTCTCATCTTCGACAGGGAAAAGCATCTTTTATTAAGCAAAGGACCGATTTCACTGGCCCAGGTATCAGCAGTCACAGCAGCCACGAAAACAATAAAGAAGAGTATAAATATTTCATTTTGCGTAATTAAAAATAAGACAGAGCTGGCTACTGCCCAAATTATATTCGCTATAACCTGCCAGGCATTGCGGGCTGTGGGTTTATTTCTATGGCCTTTTTTTGTATTCTGTAATTTTGTAAAAGCGGCAGAGCTAAGAAAGAAGAGTAAAACAGTAATCAACCAGGGCCAGCCTTTAATGCCAGCAAAATAAAAACCCAGTAAAAAGGCAACAAAGCTCCCCCGGCGGGTAAGGATATTGAATTTGAATAATAAAAAGCACGCTGACGCCATTAAAAGCAGAATTGCGGATAAATAAATAAAATCAAACTTATAATGATAAGTCAGAAAGAAAAATAAGGCGAGTCCAACCGGAATACTGAAATTATCAGACCCCCGCAATGATGCTGTTTCAAGAATAACTGCCCATAATAAAGCAAAAAGGATATATGGAATATTCAGACTCAATGAATCGGGTAGAAAAAGACAGAGAATCAAACAGGCAGAAAGGGAGTACGCTATGATACCGTAGACGCTCTTTTTGTCATGGAACGTCCGGATCCAGCCATTGCCCTTCTGTATCTGACCTACAAAATTTGCAAGTGTATCAGAAATGGAGAGCACCAACAAAACTGATTGAAAAAAATACAAGGGCAGATTATACAATATCAAATAGGATGATAATACACCAATCGGATAATAAAGGGTACCCAGACTCGCGTCTGTAGTTTTATGCAGGAGATGAAATTTTTTATAGTTGAAAGTCAAAAAAGCGAAAACTGTACCCGCCAGAATCAAGTACAGCAAAACATTCTTTTCTACAAGATAGGTAAGTATCCATATGATCAAGCCTATAAAAAAGTGAATAAGTTTCCTGATAATTAGTCCCTTATGATATGTCATAGTTCTCTTGTCACCTTTTTTCTTTTAAGTGTCAGATGGAATCAAGTTCGTCTGCCCTGATCCAACTTGTATCCTCAATCCCATGTACAACCTGAAATGAATGGGCAATAACGCGAATAAGAACACAATCCGGTGAGAGTAAGAATGACTCCATATCAGGATGTCGGTTCAGAAGTGACTGGTAAGAGGCTTCATCCCCGGTTACACTGATCTCTTCAGTGTGCCCGGTAATGGTCAGCACGACACTTACCTTCAGCCCTTCCCTGTTAAAATACTCACCTTCAATGAGAACAGCCACCTTATTGTTGTCAGAAAGATTTCGATACTTAAGCGTATTACGGTAAGTCGCAAAGATAATTTGCCGGTAATTTTCAACGGGTGTTATCGCTATCAGACTCGTATGCGGCTGGCCG
>CAYRTD010000234.1:0-2955 GCA_964426915.1 uncultured Bacteroidaceae bacterium
GATCAACGTTATCTGGATAATACGGGATATTTCTACCTGTGCCGATTCCAACTTCAAGCACCTTTCCTTTTACTCCCGATAAGAGTTTTTCTCTCCACCCGGAAGCAGCCATTTCCATGGGTTTATCAAGAATATCGTAAAATTTTGCAACCCGGTCGTAACGTTTTTTTATTTTGTTTGCCATGGTACTAATTCTTTAGCTGTATTCTTTTTGACAAAAACAATGAATGAAACCAGGTATTACATCAAATCTCTTTTGCGCTCTTCAAATTCTTGCTTATCAATTTCGCCACTGGCATAACGCTCTTTCAATATGTCGAGTGCTGATTTTCCGGGACTTTGAGTGGAACCGGTATTCTGGTTCAATGATTTTACAACCATCCAAACAACAGCAATAACGATAATCAGACCGATGATCCACCACCAGCCCATTCCCATTCCCCAGCCGTGTCCGTATTCTCCCATAATAATTTACTCCTTTCTTTTATTGATTATTTTGATTTCGGGTTCATTACTCATTCGCTCAATACTTGACTTACCAGGGTTTATCATCTTTCTTGAAATTTGGGCGGGGCTGGTCAGTTAGATCCCTTAAAATTGGGAACAGGACGCTTTTCTTTTTCCTCTTCCGTTTCTACCGTTCCATTTTCCCTGATGTCATTAATCAGCCACTCCATTTCCTTAATTTCCCTACGCTGCGCTTTAATTATTTCATCTGCAAGCTCTCTTACTCTTACATCTTTAATCATTGATTCCTTGCTTGTTAAAATGGCGATAGAATGATGAGGGATCATTCCCTCCATATAATCAACATCGGAAACTGTAACCTGAGTTCTGACAAGCCCTATAGAACCAGCGATCAGTAAAATACCTCCAATAACAATAAGGGCATTTATTCTTCTGTTCGCATACATTTTGATCATATAAAGGAGCATTATAACCATCATAGCTCCTCCCATAATCAGGGTCATAAACAGGCGTGTTTCACTGAACCAAAGATGATCGAGGATTTGATAAGAATTCGTATACATTAAAACAAACATTGCAACCATTGATGTGCTTATCATCGCAAAAAATCTCAGGTAGTTACTGTGTTTTTTCTCTTTCATTGTTTTATATTTTTATTTTCCTTCCTGCCCCGAAGGGTTAGGGGAGTTCCCTATAAATCCTTTTTACGTTCTTCAAATTCTTGCTTATCGATTTCCCCTCGGGCATATTGTTCTTTTAATATGTCAATTGCCGATTTTCCGGAACTTTGAGTTGAACCGGTATTCTCGCTCATTGATTTAACAACGAACCAAATAACACCAATAAGGATAATGAGGCCGATGATCCACCACCAGCCCATTCCCCAGCCGTGTCCTCCAAATCTGTCCATCATATTTAGCTGCTTTCTTTTTACTGGTTATTTTGATTCTGCATCATGCCGCCACGGTTTGGCATCATTCCTCCCTGGCCCTGGTTCATCATTCCACCCTGCATCATACTGTCTTTCAGTAGTTCTTTTTGATCGCTGTTGAGGACGGCTTTCATTTTTCCAGCCGTTTCATAAGCTGCCAATTTCATATTGATTTTGGTTTCAGAACAGAGTCCCATCTGGTTTTTTACCTGGCTTGCCGAAGCGTTGTCAGCCAGAAGGCTTTTCAGTTTCATTTGTTTTTTGCGCAAGTCGGCCTGGTAATCGATATGCTGCTTTTTAAAGTCAGTCTGTAAATCGAGAAGTGTTCCCACCTGGTCATCGCTCAATGAAAGTTGTTCCTGCATGTTGGGCAGGCGGTTTACCATCATCCCATATTTTTTCATGGGCATGTTTTGGTTCATCATTTGTCCGCACATCGGGCACATACCGTTTCCCATCATGCCCTGCATCATACCACCCTGCATCATTCCGCTGTTTTGCATCATCATGCCTTGTTGCTGGTTTTGCATATTGTTTTGCCCCATCATTTGGGCGCTTGCTGTGTACCCTATCGAAAAGAGAAGGGCTGTTACGATAATTACTAATTTTTTCATGTCATTATGTTTTAATTGTTTTACAAAGTACGTGAAAACTAATATTTTATCTTTTATATAGTTTTTAAAATATTTTACATTATTCACAGATCTTCATCCCTAAATTCTACCCTGATTTTTTAGGATGATGTTGCTCCTGAAAAAATGCGCGTCACTATAGTTTGGCATCATAACATCAGTTCTAATAGTGAGGTATTTCATTTAATTTATCCAATCATTCTATGGTTTTGCTATTTTGTTGATCACCAAAATCAAATATTTATCCTATCACTTCATAATTCCGCATCATCCCCATATCTTCGTGTTCCAGGTTGTGGCAGTGGTAAACATAGATGCCGGTGTAATCTTCAAATTTCATGGCTATTTTTACCTTCATCCCGGGCATCAGTAAAAAAGTGTCCTGCCATCCTTCGTCAATAAATCCGTCTTTCACTGTTTCCCAGGCACCCCGTTGCATTCCGGAAACATCCCTTTCTATAATTTGAAATTGCAGACCGTGCAGGTGCACCGGGTGAGGCATACGCATCATGTCCTGCATCATCCCCATGCCGCGCCCGTCGTCACCATTAATAAATTCCCATATTTCTGTTGTATTCAGTTTCACTTTTTCCCAGTCGGCAACTTCTCTCATTTCAAAGGTTTCCCCGTTAATGACCCACTGCATGCGCTGATTGAAAAAGCGGAACTGACGTGGAGAGGCGGCATTTACGGCTTCCTGTTCCGGGATAGAACTGATATTTTGAAATGCAGTGGGTAAGGATTTCTTTTCACCACTTTCCGGCCTAACCATAAAGGTACAAATATCGAAACCGGTGCCGTTTGCCGGGCCTGAACCGGACATCCTCCGGCCTCCCATCATGCCACCGCCCATTCCCATGGAAGTGTCATCGTTAAAGGGAAGACTTTGAAGGTATACTTTATCATCGGTATTCATTGTTGAAA
>CAYRTD010000235.1:0-2927 GCA_964426915.1 uncultured Bacteroidaceae bacterium
ATCCCGAGGAATACCGAGGGATCTCATGGATTTCAGCGGTATTTCCCGGAGTACCGCGGACAGGCGTGACCGCGTTCGCATAAAGCTTGCCTGAAGGCGCAGCGCAGAGTAGCTTCTACGCTCGCGGAAAGCTTCAGCGACACGCGGTCGCAAGCCTTGATCTCGAACATTCTGTTCCGATAGCTATCGGAACAGACACCCGACTTTATTGACGGACACTGTTTAGTTTGGCCAATACCTTAAGCAGAAGTACTAATTTTAAAATCATTTATGATGCATAAGCTTATATTCATTCTTGTTCTTTCGTTTTTTACCGTTGGCAATACCTTCACAAATGAAGCTTTGACCTTAAGACAGGAAACTGTCATACAATACAAAATTATCAAAGATGCAACCGATCAAATATACAGAACACCTTTGCAATATTCATGGGTCACAGGTGACAGAAAAATTATTCTAATTGCCGGTGATGGTGCATGGACATGGTACAATGATGAAAGGGTGGTATTCTGGAACCAGCATCTTTTGGCAGGTTATGTAAAAAGTAATGGGCACACCGCTGTTTCATTTTATCCGCTACCGGGTCAAAAATGTGAACACAAACGAAAAGAGAGGGTATTGAGTACCTGGGCACAGAAGGACGATCATAACAATCCTGCCCTGCTTCCACTCGGGAAAGATAGTTTACTGGCTGTTTATGCACGGCATGGTACTCATAATGACTTTAACAGCAGGGTGATTACTGACAAATTTATGTTAAGGCCCGAAAAATCTTTCCCTCAGGAAGCAAGAGTAACATATGCCAACCTGTATAAACTATCCGGGGAAAATGGAAAGATATTTAATTTTTTTCGGGGAAAAGGCTGGAATCCAAATCTCGTAACAAGCAATGATTATGGAAATAGCTGGTCGGAACCCATTATGATTTTCATTTCAGGAGATAACCATACGCGACCCTACGTGAAATATGCAAGCAATAACAGCAATCGAATTGATCTCCTATATACCGATGGACACCCGAGAAATGAACCTCAGAACAATGTATATCATGTATATTATGAATCCGGGAGTTTCTATAATAGCAAAGGGGGTTTAATACGATCACTTGATGAAATTAAGGAAAATCCGCTTTTACCTTCCGAAGGGACACTTATCTACAATGGGGCCTCTTCCTCAGGAAGGGGATGGGTACATGATATTGAAAGAGATGAAAATGGCGTCCTGGCCGGTGTATACATCAGCTCACCCGATGGTGATGAGGGATTGGATTTACGCTATCGTTATGCACGATATAATCCCGAAAAAAAGAAATGGTCCGAACAGGAGATAGCTTTTGCGGGATCACACCTTTATGTGCCAGAGAATCATTACGCGGGGGGTATTTGTATTGATCCGGATAATCTGGATGTGCTCTATTTATCTTCGGATGTGGATCCTGATTCAGGAGAGCCCAATGGAACCGGTAAGTATCAAATATATAAAGGAACAACTTCAGATAAGGGGAAAAGCTGGAATTTTGAACAGTTGACTTGCGATCCTGAGAATGATAATCTACGACCTGTTGTACCAAGAAACAAACCTGAAAATATCGGTGAATGTGTTCTCTGGTTCAGGGGAGATTATAAAAGCTATGAGGAATATGATTGTGAAATAGTGGGATATGTGACAGAAAAATAAGATTTTCATACTACAAAAAAGGTCATTCACGATGCCCTGATCGATAGGATTGACCAGGAAGTTGGCCGGGTATTCGACTTTATTGACAGACTCCGAGTATTTTTAAGAACATAGATATTTATGTATATAAATGAATAAATTCATTAAATTTGCTGGTGTACTACTAACAAATCTTAAATTCAAATACTTATGAACAAAATCACAATTATAGGAGCGGGAAATGTTGGAGCAACCTGCGCAAATGTTATTGCACATAAAGATCTGGCAAAGGAAATTGTAATGGTCGATATAAAGGAAGGCATGGCCGAAGGAAAAGCTTTAGATATCTGGCAGGCTTCTTCCATTAATAATTATAATTCCCGGATAATCGGATCCACGAATGATTATCTGAAAACCAAAGGTTCCGGTGTAGTGGTTATCACCTCAGGTTTACCGCGTAAACCGGGCATGTCAAGAGATGATCTGATCAAAACCAATGCGGGTATTGTAAAGGACGTAACAGAAAAGGTGATCAAATATTCACCCGAGGCCATTATTATTGTAGTGTCAAACCCATTGGATGTAATGACATATGCAGCTTATCTTGCGGCAAATAAACCGCATAATAAAGTCTTTGGAATGGCGGGCACATTAGATACGGGCCGGTATAAGGCTTTCATTGCAGACGCACTGGATGTTTCTCCAAAAGATATTCATGCCATGCTGCTTGGCGGACATGGCGATACAATGGTACCTCTTCCCCGCTACACCTCTATTAATGGTATACCTGTGACCGAATTGCTCCATGAAGATGTTATTGATAAAATTGTAGAACGGACACGGAAGGGAGGAGGGGAACTTGTTAATTTGATGGGAACATCAGCATGGTATGCTCCCGGTGCTGCAGCTGCCCAGATGGTGGAGGCTATAGTGGATGACCAGAAAAGGGTTTTCCCCGTATGTGCTTATCTTAAAGGCGAGTATGGTTTGAAGGATATTTATCTGGGGGTTCCGGTGAAACTCGGCAAGCATGGTGTGGAAGAAGTGATAGAAATTGGTTTGAATAAAGACGAGAAAAAACTGCTTATTGATTCTGCAACTTCTGTGCAGAAAGTAATGAAGATACTGGATGATATGAAATTATTCTAATTAGTGTCTGTCCATAATGTCCGATATACTCAGTGAGACTATGATTTTGGTTTTCAAAATCATTTAGCCGAACTGATCCCGTCCCGAAAGCTTTCGGGAAATAGCCGAGGGATCTCATCAGC
>CAYRTD010000236.1:0-2698 GCA_964426915.1 uncultured Bacteroidaceae bacterium
TTCCTTTCCGTAAATAAGGATATTTTCATTCGCACAATGTGTCTTGTGGCAGTATTCACCTTTTTTACTTCAAGATCGGCCAGCGCCGATAAGTTTGATCAGGGAGAAGATACAATTCTTGCAGTGAATTCAATTCTCATGCAGTTTTTTATGTTCTTTTCCTTTCTCATCGATGGCTTTGCACATGCATCGGAAGCTCTGGCAGGTAAATTTATCGGTTCGAAAAACAAAAAATCACTTCGTAAATTTATCAGATTGGCGTTTTTATGGGGTTCAGGTATCAGTCTTCTTTTTACTGTTATTTATTTTTTTGCAGGAGAAAACATTTTCAGATTACTAACCGATAATCACGAAATAATATCAAATGCACAACCATACTTTTTCTGGGTAGTGCTGATTCCTGTTCTATCCTTTGCAGCCTTCATCTGGGACGGAATTTTTATCGGTGCAACTGCCGGAGTTCAGATGCGAAATGCTATGTTAATTTCCACACTCCTGGTCTTTTTTCCCGTGTATTTTATTTCTATTCAGTTTATCGGAAACCATGGATTATGGCTGGCATTTATATTCTTTATGGCATCACGTGGTATTACTATGACCTTTATATCAAAGAGAGCGGTATTTTCAAATTTATAATTGAATAATTTCTGAATTATAAATGAATTATGTATATTTACATTATGTATAATTACATAATGCATAAATACATGATGTATATTTACATAAGGTCTACAGAAAAACATATAATAGTATTATAATGAATAAGATACAAATTTATATCATTTTTGTAATGCAAGGTTTTCCACTTATAATTGCCAATAAGCTTGCATTTTCTAAGAATTTATAGTTTGTTAGCCTGTAGCACATCATCTACTGCGTTGGCTGCAGCTCGCAGTATTAGTATACAGCTTCGCTTTGCCGCCTTGTAGCTGATGCACTACAGACTTTTTCAGCAAACCCTACATAATAAGGATTCTTTAAATATTATAATATGCAATCACCATTTATATTCGGTAAAAAAGTAAAAGGAAAAAATTTTATAAACAGGACTTCCGAACTCAAAAGGTTAAAGTTAAATTTTGTTTCAGGAATTAATACCATGATAATTGCACCAAGGCGCTGGGGTAAAAGCTCACTGGTCATGAAAGCTTCTGAACAAATTGAAAGGTCTGAAAAAAATATTCGTGTATGTTATATCGATCTTTTTAAAATTAACAATGAAAAGGAGTTTTATGAAGAGCTCATGACTCAGGTAGTAAAAAGTAGTTCCTCGAAGTGGGAAGACTGGTTCAGCAATGCAAAAAATTTACTCAAGGGACTTGTAAGTTCATTTTCTATCGGAGTGGATCCTTATCAGGATTTTAAGTTCAAACTTAACTGGGAGGAGCCGGAATCTTTACAATCGGCAATTGTCGATCTTCCGGAAAGGGTTGCAGTGAAAAAAAAATTAAAATTTATCATCTGTATAGATGAATTTCAAAAAATTGCAGAGTTTCCTTCCTCTCTTTCACTTCAGCAAAAATTAAGAAGCAGCTGGCAATCGCATGAATTAACTTCATATTGCCTGTTCGGAAGCAAATTTCATATAATTAATGAGCTTTTCTCAAGTCCGTCAATGCCCTTTTATCAGTTTGGAGATCTCATATATCTTGAGAAAATCCCAGAAAGGCACTGGTATAATTACATCTCAAAAGGTTTTAAGAACACATCCAAAGAAATACAGAAGGAACATATTGATCGCATAATATATCTTAGCAATAATCATCCTTTTCATGTACAACAGTTTTCCCATCATTTGTGGAGACTTACTGAGAGAAAAGTTGATGAACGTGTCTTTGCTATTACAATTGATGAACTTCTGCGATATAATACAATTTTTTATGAGAGAATTATTAATTCCCTGTCGTTATTACAAATTAACTTTCTAAAGGCGATCGCAGAGGGAGAAGTACAATTATCTTCATCTGAAGTGGTAAAAAAATATGAGCTCGGTACAAGCGGGAATATTGAAACATTAAAAAAAGCAGTCATTAACAAAGAAATTGTAAATTTTCCCGGTAATAAACCCGAATTCGAAGACCCCATTTTTAAGTATTGGTTCACCCGGACATTTCTAAACAGCGTCTGTCCATAATGTCCGATTTACTCAGAGAGACTATGATCTTGGTTTTCAAAATCATTTAGTCGAACTGATCCCGTCCCGAAAGCTTTCGGGAGATAGTCGAGGGATCTCATGGATTTAAGCGGTATTTCCCGGAGTACCGAGGACAGGCGTGACCGCGTTCGCATGAAGCTTTAGGCGCCTGCGCTAAAGCTTCAGCGACACGCGGTTGCGCGCCTTGATCTTGAACATAACGGACACTCATTCCTGCTGAAAACAGACACGGATTCTTGTGGACAGGCGCTCCCCATCGAAAGTCAAACCTTTCTGTATCACAGAAAGAATTCTGCGAAAATTTCTTAACCTAAACAATCCTCCATCTGCGCATCTGCGGCAACCTTCATTATACTTTCATCCCCCTCCATTACCATGGGTTAACACCCATGGCTATTCCAGTTTAACCCCGGGGTGATTGGATTAACCGGTTCATTACCACGGGTTAAAACCTTTGAGTGTTCGGAACCTTGATTAATTGTATTCCGGTAATGCAATTCCGGCCTGAAAGGCCAGCTTATACCAGCCCAGGGCAACGCCTTT
>CAYRTD010000237.1:0-2068 GCA_964426915.1 uncultured Bacteroidaceae bacterium
AAGGTGAAGGAACCATACTTCATGCGGAATTTGTGAAAGACCATCTCGACCGTCAACCTATGGGCGATATCTGCGGAGTCTTTAAGCTTTTACTTATTTCGGAAAAAGATATTGAATTTAATTATTTTCATTCTACAGATAAAGGGAATTACAGATTCTCTACCACCGAAGCAAAAGAGGTACTCGGGACGGACAATTTGAGTGATCCTCATCTTGCTTCAGATATTGCTAATATGCTGAAAGAGAATTTGATAGATATAGATTCGGAAATAACTTAGAACAATTTTGAATTATTGTGAAATGAATAACAATACCAAATGTTTTTCCTATCTTTGCAATGAGATTATCAAACCTCAATAACCATAAATATATAATTTAATAAAAATGACAAAAATTAAATCATTGGCGGATCTCAAAAAGATGCGCGATAATGTACAAGGCGGACTGGAGATCCGGGAAAAGGCAGATGATCCGGAAAGCAGGGTACAAATTAAAATAGCTATGGCAACCTGTGGAATTGCTGCAGGAGCAAAGCCTATCATGGATTTTTTTATTGAACAGCTTGAACGCAGGAATGTAGATGCTATTGTAACACAAACCGGATGCATGGGATATTGCTATGCGGAGCCCACGGTGGAGGTCAGACGCCCCGGGGAGGAGCCTGTTGTTTTCGGAGAGGTTGATGAAAAAAAGGCTGATGAGATCATTGAGAAATATATAAAAACCGGTGAACTGGTAGACGGTATCATTCCGGTTAATTATGAAACTATCGATTCAAAAGAATAAGGAGGAAATCAAATGTCAAAATATAGTATGCATCTTTTAGTTTGTGGCGGTACGGGTTGCCGTGCCTCAGCAAGTGATGCTATTGTTGAAAATCTTAAATCCGGACTGGTTTCTCAGGGACTTGACGAAACGGTACAGGTAATAATGACCGGTTGTTTCGGTTTTTGCGAAAAGGGTCCTATAGTAAAAGTAATGCCAGATAATACTTTCTATACTGAAGTAAAGCCGGAAGATACAAAAGATATAATAGAGGAGCATGTCATAAAGGGACGTCAGATTAATCGTTTACTTTACAAGGATCCCGAGAAAGATGAAAGAATATCCGATTCCAAGCATATGGGATTCTATAAAAAACAGCTCAGGATAGCTCTTCGGAACTGTGGGTTTATTAATCCGGAAAATCTGGATGAATATATAGCACGTGACGGGTATATGGCCCTGGGTCGTGTCCTCTCTGAAATGAAACCTGAAGAAGTCATTAACGAAATTAAAGCTTCCGGTTTGAGAGGCCGGGGAGGAGCTGGTTTTCCGGCTGGATTGAAGTGGGAACTGACAAGGAAAACAGAATCTGACAAAAAATATGTGGTATGTAACGCCGATGAGGGGGATCCCGGTGCATTTATGGACAGGTCCATTCTTGAAGGTGATCCTCACAGTGTACTTGAATCAATGGCCATTGCAGGTTACAGTATTGGTTCCGATACAGGATTGATTTACATCAGAGCTGAATACCCTCTCGCCATTAGCAGACTAAAAATAGCCATTGCCCAGGCCAGGGAATATGGATTACTGGGTAAAAATATTTTCGGAACGGATTTCAGTTTCGATGTGGAATTGAAATATGGGGCAGGTGCATTTGTTTGTGGTGAAGAAACTGCTTTAATTCATTCTATGGAAGGAAGCAGGGGAGAACCTACTCTTAAACCTCCCTATCCATCAGTATCCGGTTACAAAGGGAAACCCACAAATGTAAATAATGTGGAAACCCTTGCTAATGTGCCTGTTATTCTACTGAAAGGACACCAATGGTTCAGTAGCATTGGGACGGAAAAATCGAAAGGAACCAAAGTATTTGCCCTCGCAGGTAAGATCAATAATGTGGGTCTCATCGAGGTTCCAATGGGAACTACCCTGCGCGAAGTGATTTTCGAAATTGGAGGGGGTATAAAGAATGGTAAAAAATTCAAGGCAGTTCAGACCGGAGGCCCCTCAGGTGGATGCCTTACCGAAGAACATCTTGATACACCTATTGATTATGAAAATCTGGTAGCTGCCGGCTCAA
>CAYRTD010000238.1:0-1884 GCA_964426915.1 uncultured Bacteroidaceae bacterium
GCTGTCGCTGAAGCTTTAGCGTAGGCGCCTAAAGCTTCAGCGACACGCGGTTGCGTGCCTTGATCTCGAACATTAGCTTCGCTGAGCTCACTGCCAATTGGCGGTTCGGTTCTGATCCAGACATCAGACTTTATTGACAGACTAATTAATCATCCCTATTATTGATCACCGGCATCCCTGCATCAACATTTCTCCTCCAATCCTGTAATTCTCCATAGAGGCTATCTCTAAGAACCGGTAAACTGTCAACAAGGTTCACCGATTCTCCCGGATCATTCTGAAGATCATATAGCTCCAGGAAATCATCCTTACCGGTGAGACTTTTTTCGAGCCATTCAATAAGTTTGTAATTCCCGTTTCGCATCGCTGAAGCAGGCACCATACCCGATCCGCGATGATAGTGCGGATAATGCCAGAAAAAGGCCCTGTCAGATACTGGTTTTTGTTCGAGCAAATGCGGGAGTAAACTCACTCCATCCTGTGAAATTAAACTATCGGTATTTAACAAATCTGAAAAAGTTGGAAAGAAATCATTGGATATTACCATTTCCTCTGACACTTCATTTTCAGCAACTTTATCTTTCCACTTTATGATCAACGGTACCCTGATTCCCCCTTCATAAAGCCATCCTTTTCCTTCTTTGAATGGTGTCTGATCTGCATAAGATTCCTTTCCACCGTTATCCGAATAAAAAATAATGAGCGTATTTTCTTCGAGATCAAGCATTTCTAGCTTGTTTATTATCTTACCAATATTTGCATCCATCCGCTTAAGCATAGCTGCAACCACAGGATGATTTTCCGGTTCATCGGAAAGAGGATCATCCTTAAAATGATCTATTCTGTCCTGGCTTTCTACAAGAGGATCATGTATGGCATTAAAGCTAACAAATAAGAAAAAGGAAGTATCTTTTTTCCTTTCAAGAAAATCGAGGCTTAAAGCAGTTATGGTATCTGAATTATGGGGATCTCCTTCGGGATCTGTTGAGTCATCCGGTTTATATGTTACAAAGTATTCATCGAAACCCTGCTTATCGGGATTATGACTGAGGCTTTCCGGAGGTTGCTTATGTTTACTTAAATGCCATTTGCCGAATGTTGCCGTAGTATATCCCCTATCCTTAAATAATTCTCCCAATGTATATTCATTAAGTGGAAGGAATTTCTGCCATTCAGGTTGTGAGAGGATATAAGTATCACTCTGATTGCCGGCTATAAAATCTGTCAATCCGATCCGGGCAGGATATTTCCCTGTCATTATGGATGCCCTGGTTGGAGAACAAACAGCCGCAGCAGAATAGGCCTGGGTAAACCTTAGCCCTTCCTCCGCCAGTTTGTCAATATTAGGAGTTTCATAAAAATCACTCCCATATGCACCAACCTGCGGCCAGCCAAGATCATCAGCCAGGATAAAAATTACATTCGGAGGTTCCGGTTCCTTATTTTCGGCCATAGGGTTGCAGGAAGAAAACAAAAGAAGAGCACTGCTAATTCCGTAGATTGTTTTGAAGTTCATATGAATTGTTTTGTTTGCTTATTGACAAAGTTAATGTTTTTAGCTTGAGGTAGGGAGCTGTGAACTGTCATTTTTTCTTACTGACATATTTTTACTTGATGAGTGCACTCTAAAAAGTGAGTATTATGACAATTTACTTAGAGTCTGTCCATAAAGTCGGGTGTCTGGATCATAACCGAACCCGGATGGGCATACGCGTCAACTTAAGACCCTTCCTCTGACTTTTCTCTGGAATAAAATACAATGTCAAAGCCAGGATGTTTCGATTGTTATTATTATAATTTTCCCGACAAGAACTTTTTGATTTGACGGGGAGAGAGGTTTCTCCATCGGGTATTTTGCCGGGGCAAAATCCCCTCCGTCGAAAT